>NZ_JBLZPH010000076.1:0-323 GCF_049199205.1 Shinella sp. M31
TCGCCTTGCCGAACTTCTGGCGGAACTGGATCAGGTCGCATTCCCAATGTCCGAACTGCCTGCGATCGGCAACCACATCCGGACGGCGCAGGATGTTGAGGTCCGGGCTGAAACGCTGGCCATGCCGGCGCCTCGCATGCCGCGCCCGGCGTCGAGCCCGATGTTCCGGCAGATGTTTCCAGAGCTTGATCGCGTGACCATCCGGCGAATAGGCGAACTTGTAGATCGTCTCGTGGCTGACCGAGATCGGATGGCGCTCCAGCCGCATCCGACCGGCGATCTGTTGCGGCGACCAGCCGTGCACGATCCGTTCAATGACGGAC
>NZ_JBLZPH010000077.1:0-30179 GCF_049199205.1 Shinella sp. M31
AGCACATAGACCGCGCGCTCCTCCCAGTCGGCTGCCAACGGCGCGGAGGCGCCGGGCGTAAGCGTCAGGTCGGTATAGAGCGTGTCCGTCGGCACGGCGACGGGCGAGGCATGGCCCTCGTACTTGCCGATAATCGTGCGCCCGCTGATGCCGTCGGCCGAGAAGGCAGGCAGCTCGGCCTTCGTCGTATGCGAAAAGACCGGCGCGATTTCCTCCAAATGATCAGGCAGGGCAAGCCAGGTCTGCAATCCGGAAATCGATTGCGGACTGCCCCGCAGGTTCTCCGGCGAGCGCTCCGAATGCACGATGCCGCGCCCCGCCGTCATCAGGTTCACGTCGCCGGGCGCGATCACCATTTCGGTGCCGAGGCTGTCGCGATGCTTGATCTCGCCGTCGAACAGATAGGTGACGGTGGACAGCCCGATATGCGGATGCGGCCGCACATCGATCGCGTCGCCGGCCCGAAGCAGCGCCGGCCCCATGCGGTCGAAGAAGATGAACGGCCCGACCAGCCGGCGCTTGGCCGAAGGCAGCGCACGCCGCACCTCCAGCCCGCCGATATCGCTGGTGCGCGGAATGATCAGATGCTCCAGCGCATCGCACGCTGCCGCATCGCCGGCCTCGGGGTCTTTTCCGGGAAAGAAGCTCATTGCGCCCTCCTGTGAATGGATCGTGGGTGCATGCTAGCGGGCGTGCAGGGGCGTGGATAGGGCGACGGGTGTTGACGGTGTGGTCAATCTTTTCCGCCTCTGGCCTTTACCGCGATCGGCGCCATATTCGCCGAGAACAGGGAGACGACAATGACCGGACAGGAACTGGCAGCACTCTACCGTGGCTACATCGCCTGTCTCAACAGACAGGACTGGGCCAATCTCGGCAGCTTCGTCCACGAGGAGGCGCACTACAACGGCAAACGCATCGGCCTTCCCGGCTATCGCACCATGCTGGAAGGCGATTTCCGCGCCATCCCGGACCTGCATTTCTCCATCGATTTCCTGGTGGTCGAGCCGCCCCGCGTGGCAAGCCGGCTGCTGTTCAACTGCACGCCCGTGGGCCAGCTTTTCGGCATGCCGGTCAATGGCCGCACGGTATCGTTCACCGAAAACGTCTTTTACGAATTCGAGGATGCGCGCATCCGCAATGTCTGGTCAATCATCGACAAGGCAGCGATTGCCGCACAGCTCTGAGGCTCACGCCCCGTCGAGCGGCTCCGTGCCCTGCGGCTTGCCGGCCCGGTCGAGGCGGATTTTTTCGATGCGGTTCTCGGCGGCCGAGAGCAGGGTTTCACAGTGCTTCTTCAAGGCCTCGCCGCGCTCGTAGATCTCGATGGAGCGGTCAAGCGGCACGTCGCCGCGCTCAAGGGCCGCGACGATCTTCTCCAGTTCCTCGACGGCCTGTTCGAAGGAGAGGGCGGAAACATCGGGGGCGGGATTGGTCATGGTCAGCCTCTCATCAGGCGGTAGATATGGGTGGCGGCGGATTCGGCGAGGCCTTGCAGGTCGTAGCCGCCTTCCAGCAGGCTGACCACCCGGTTGTCTGCCGATTTTTCGGAAAGTTCCATCAGCTTGGCCGTCGCCCAGTCGAAATCGTCGGCGACGAGGTTGATCTGCGCCAGCGGGTCGCGGTGATGCGCATCGAAGCCGGCGGAGATGATTATGATATCGGGCTTGAAATCGGCGACGCGCGGCAGGACGCGCGACCTGAACGCCTCGCGGAAATGATCGCTGCCGTCATTGGCCGAGAGCGGCGCGTTGACGATGTTGCCGGCCCCCGTCTCGCTCTTGGCGCCGGAGCCGGGATAGAGCGGCATCTGGTGCGTCGAGCAGAACAGCACCGACGGGTCCTCGTAAAAGATGTCCTGCGTGCCGTTGCCGTGGTGCACGTCCCAGTCGACGATGGCGACACGCTCGGCGCCGTGAGCCTTCTGGGCGTGACGCGCGGCGATGGCGGTGTTGTTGAAGAAACAGAAGCCCATCGCCTTGTCGCGCTCGGCGTGATGGCCGGGTGGGCGGGCGAGCACGAAGGCATTGTCCGCCTTTCCGGTGAAGACCGCATCGACGGCCGCGATGGCGCCGCCGATGCCGGTCAGCGCTGCCTGGAAACTCGCGGGGCTGGCATAGGTATCGGCCTCGATCTGCTCGATGCCCTCTTCAGGGATTTCCGACATCACGGCGCGCAGATGGCTTTCCGGATGGGCGAGCAGCACGAAATCCTCGTTGGCCTGCGGCGCCTTCTCGCGTTTCAGCGGGAGAAAGCGCTCGTGTTCCAGCGCAAGATTGATCGCGCGGATGCGGTCGGACCGCTCCGGGTGGCCCTCCGGCGTGTGATGCTCGAGGAAGATCGGGTTCTCTAGGAGACACGTCGTCATGGCCGGAAGCTATCCATTGCAATTGGCGAGGTCCACGGGAAATGGGCCAGGCATACCGCCTTTTCAACAGTCACGGCGCAAGCAGCAGTTTTCCGGTGCGGGCCGGGTCCTCCTGCCGGGCGAGTGCGGCGGGCAGGTCGGAGAGGGTAAAAACCGTATCGACGGTGGAGGCGAGGTGCCCCGCACGAATGCCGGCGAAGCTGCGCTCGAATTCGGCGGCGATCTCCACGCGCCCGGCGGAATGCACCCAGTTGCGCAGCCAGAGGAAGGAGAAGGCGACCTCCTCGCGCCTGATGGCGATGAGCGCCGGATCGAGCTGCGCGCCCGACAGTGCGCCATATTGCACAAAGGCGCCGCCACGGCGGAGGGTACGAAAAAGCGCATTGCCCGCATCGCCGCCGACGGCATCGAGGACGGCGTCGAGCGGCGGTGCGCCCGCGATCTCGCCGGAAAACCCCTCGGCCAGCCGTTCGGCCGTCGCGGCACTGCGCACCAGCGCCACTGGCCGGAAACCGGCCTCAGCCAGAAGCGTCAGCAGCATCCTGCCGATGGCGGAGCCTGCTGCGGTGACGCCGACGCGCAGGCCAGCCGCCCCGTGGAAATGTGCTTTGACGGCATCGACCAGCCGGAAGGCCGTCAGCGGGTTCACATAGGCCATGGCGGCCTGGTCGTCGGAGAGATCGTCCGGCACGGCGAAGCACCACGCGGCCGGACGGATCAGAGACGCTTGCCAGAGCCCGCTTGCGCCGATCGGCAGCACGCGCTGGCGAAGCGCAAGGCCGTTCACGCCCTCGCCAAGGCGGGTGATCTCCCCCACGCCCTCGAAGCCCGGCACGAAGGGCAGGGCGGTACGGCTGCGATAGGCGCCGGTGACGGGAATGAGGTCTGAAGGGTTGATGGCGGCGCGGCGGATGCGGATTTCCACCTCGCCGGGGCCGGGGGCCGCACGCTCCACCTCTTCCAGCCCGATCACTTGCCGGGGGTCGCCGAAGGCTCTAACAACGGCACGAAGCATGAAACGACCCCGGGATACGACGTGGAACAGGCGGCAGACATCACGGTCAGCGAAGTCAGGATACCGTTTCGCGATATAGACATGCACGGCCATATGCACAATGCCGCCTATTACGCCCATGCGGAGGCGGCCGTCGCCGGCCTCTGGCGCCACCGGCCGGTCGGGCAAAACGATCCCGTCTATTTCGTGCGCAAATCCGGCTGCACCTTCCACAGGGGCCTGCGGCTGGATGACATGGCCCGTCTCAAGGTCTCGGTGACCCGCATCGGCGCGACCTCGCTCAGCTTCGCCGTCGCGATCGCCTGCGATGGCGCCCTGGTGGCGGATCTGGAGATCGTCTGGGTCGCCGTCGATCCCGCAACCCGCCAGCCCGTCAACGTGCCGCAGCCCGTCCGCGACTGGCTGAGGTCATTCCTCGCCTGAGGCGGTCCCGACGCTGAGCCAGCCCGGCCGGCAATCCTCGAAGGAATGGTATTGCGGTGTGAAGGCCGGATCGGTGGGCTCGTCGAAGCCGCCGATCAGCAAGGCGATGACCGGCTCGTCGTCGATGGCGCCGATGGAGCTGCCGCAGGCCGGGCAGAAGGCGCGGCTGGAATAATCCGACGAGCGCCAGGTCGAGGGTTTTGCGCCCGAGCCCGTCCATTGCACGCGCTCCGTGGGAAATTCCACCCAGGCAGCGGTGGGCGCGCCGGTGTGCTGCTGGCAGAAGCGGCAGGAGCAGGTATGCGGCTTTTCCGCCGGCCCCGTCGCCTCGAAACGGATGGCGCCGCACAGGCAGCCGCCGGTATAGATCTTCTCGCTCATCCAGTTTCCCCCAGCTTGCGAAACAAAGTCGCAATGCCCATGCCGCCGCCGATGCCCATCATGGCGAGCGCCTCGGTTCCGGCGTCCGCCGCCCGCATCTGCGCAAAGAGCCGCGTGACGAGGATCGCACCGGAGGCACCGTAGGGGTGGCCGAGCGCAAGCGCACCCCCCTCGCGGTTGACGATCGTGTGATCGATGCCGAGCGCGTCGAGGCTGGCGAGCACCTGGGCGGCGAAGGCCTCGTTGAACTCGATATAGGGGATGTTCGCGGCATCGAGACCCGGATTGCGCGCGACGAGCTTTTCCATCGCCGGAACGGGGCCGAGGCCGAGCAGGTTCGGATCGACGCCGACCGTGGCGCTGTCGACGAGTTCCAGGAGCATCGTCAGGCCGCGCCGCCGAGCTTCGGTCAGCGAGGTCACCAGCACGACGGCGGCACCGTCATTGACCGGGCAGGCATTGCCCGCCGTCACGGTTCCATCCGGGCGGAAGACCGGCTTCAGCGCCGCCAGCTTTTCCAGCGAGGTGTTTTCGCGCGGGCATTCGTCCTGCGCGACGCGGCCGGCTTGTGTGTCGAGCGGCACGATCTCGCCGGCAAAGCGCCCGGCCTTCTGGGCGGCGACGGCACGGCGATGGCTTTCGAGCGCAAAGGCGTCCTGCCGCGCCCGGCTAATGCCGGCGTGGCGGGCGACGTTTTCGGCAGCGATGCCCATGTCGGGGTCGCCGATGGCGTCAGGCGCCATGCGCGCACGGCGTACAGGCTCCGGCACGCCGTCGGGTGTCAGCGGCGGGCGGAAGCGCAGATGGGCGCGGCTGCTGCTCTCGGTGCCGCCGGCGAGATAGATGCGCCCGGCGCCCGCCGTCACCAGCCTTGCGGCGAGCGCAATCGCTTCCAGCCCTGAGCCGCATTGCCGGTCGATGGTCATTCCGGGCACGGAAACGGCAAGCCCCGCCTCCAGCGCCGCGAGCCGCGCCAAATTGCCGGCGCTGTTGGCGGCATTGCCGAGCAGCACGTCGTCGACATCTTCGGCGGCAAGGCCGGTGTCCTGCAGGATGCGGCGAATGAGCGGTACGGCGAGGCTTGCCGGCTCGATGGTCGAAAGCGTGCCGTTGACCCGGCCGATCGGCGTGCGGAAGGCCGCGGCGATGACGGGAATGCGTTCGGGATCAGCGGAGCGGTTCAAGGACATCGCTCTCCTCCGCCACCCACTGCCGCACGGTTTTGGCCTCCACCTTGCCCGAGGGCGTCGTGGGCATTTTCGCGCAGAGCCAGAGCCGGCGCGGCTGCTTGTAGCGCGGCAGGAGATCGGCCAGCGCCGTGGTGAGCGCCGCTGCCGTCAAGCCCGGTGCGGCGGGCTCGATCACGCCCACCAGTTCGCTGCCGAGATCGGCATGGTCGCGGCCGAAGACATGGGCGGCGCGCACCAGCGGCAGGCTTTGCAGCGCCGCCTCGACCTCGGAAGGATAGATATTGTTGCCGCCCGAAAGCACCATGCCGCCGGCACGTCCGAGCAGATGGAGCGTGCCGTCCACCTCCAGGAAGCCGAGATCGCCGACCGTCGCCAGCGCGCCGAAGCGCGCCAGCCCCGTGCCGTCGCCGGAACCGAGATAGCCGGTGGCCACAAGCGGGCTTTCGACAAAGACGGTGCCGGTCTCGCCTGCGGGCAGGGGTTTGCCGGCCGCGTCGAGCACCGAGATCGCAACCCCCGGGAAGGCCTTTCCGACGGCGGTGGAGGAGGCGGCATCCCCGGGCGCCGTGACGGTGATGAAGCCGAGCTCCGAGGCGCCGTAATATTCCCTGAGCGCCGCGCCGGGAAAATGTCTGCCGCAAAGCGCGTGGTCGCCCGCCGTGAGTTTCGCGCCTGCCACGGTGATGGCCGCGACTTCAGCGAGTGGCGCACCCTCGCAGAGCCGGCGCAGCATGGTCGGCACGAGAACGAGGCGCTGCATGGCGTGCTCTCGGATCGTCATTTGTGCCGCGTGCGCGTCGAAATGCCGGGTGGAATGGAAGGCGGCGCCCGCCAGCAGGCACTCCGTCATGGCATAGAGCGCAAGCCCATGGGCGAGGGGGCCGGGAGCGTAGGTGCTGGTCTGCCCGGTGATGCCGAAGAACGGTGCCCCGGTGGCGAGGCTGATGCGCCAGGACCGGCGGTCGCGGATGATCGGTTTCGGATCGGCCGTCGTGCCCGAGGTGAAGACGATGAGGAAGGGCGCATCCGCCTGCCCTTCCGGCAGGGCGGGATCGGTCGCTTCCGCCTGCTCCGTGATGATTTCGGCGAAACCTCCCCTGGGATCGGTGACACGCAGTTCGTCGCCTTCGGCTGTGACGACGAGATCGGGATCGATCTTGTCGAGCAGCCGCTGCCGGATGGCCTCGGGCAGATGCGGATCGATGAGGGCGGCGCACATATGGCCCGACGTCGCGGCGGCGAAGGCGGCAGGAAACAGCGCGTGATTGCCGGTGACGAGCGCGACCAGCCGGTTGTCGGGGCCGATGCTGCTTTGGCCGTCCGGCGCCATTGCGGAAAAGGTGGCATGGAGGCGCCGCGCCGTGGCTGAGAGCGCGCCATAGGACAAAACCCGGCCATCCAGATGAAAGGCCGGGTTTTCAGGATTTCGCGCGGCGTGCCGTTCGAGGGCGCCGGAAAGCGGCATCGGCTCAGGCGCGCTGCGGCAGGAGCGGGTAGCCCGCCAACACGGCGCGGCCGGCCAGCATAGCGACGAAGGCCTTGATGAGATCGCCCGGCAGGAAGACCAGCGAGGCGACGGCCGTCTCGAAGAAGGCCTTGCCGCTCATATAGGCGAGCCAGGGCATGCCGAAGAGATAGACGACGCCGATGCCGCCGATCACTGCCGCGGCGAGGAAGGAGACGAATTGCGCCAGTTCCGGCTGCTCTTCGCGCACCAGGCGTTCGGCGACGAGGCCGCAGACGAAGGCGCCGAAGACCCAGCCGACGAGATAACCCGCCGTCGGGCCGGCAAAGACGGCAAGGCCGCCGCGACCGCCCGAAAGCACCGGCAGGCCGATGGCGACGAGCAGCAGCACGAGCAGCACGGCGCTCGCGCCGCGTTTGGCGCCGAGGATGCAGCCGGCCAGCATGACGCCGAGCGACTGTGCCGTGATCGGCACCGGAATGAAGCCGAGCGTGATCGGCGGCAGCAGGCCCAGCACCACGATGATCGCGGCGAAGAGGGCGATGAGGACGATGTCTCTGGTGTTCATGGCAGGGTTCCCCGATGGCAGGATGGCTGTTAGTGCCGCCGAAAGCCGCGGGCGTCAATCGCCATGGCGATCGTGTCCGCGTCCTTCAGCGTCAGGATGATGAGAGGCACGAGCAGGGTGAGCGGCCGCACCGGCAGGCCGCGCGCCCTGTGCGCGGCCGATATCTCGCCGTAGCGCGCAAAAATCTCCGGCACGAAGCGGATGACGAGGCCGACCGCAAGGCTGACATCCGCAGCCCGCACGAACCCGAACCGCTCCAGCGGTGTGATCAGCCGGGTGATCTCGTCCATGAAGGCGGAAATGCCGGTCGTCGCCGTCACGGCGGCAGCGAGCAGCACCAGCGCCGACAGCCGGCAGAAGACGACGGCCCCCTCATGCGGCGACTGGAAGACGGTGTTGGCCGCCGCGACGAGCAGCACGGTGAACAGCACGAAGCGCGTGCGCCGCACCGCCTCAACGAAACCGATGCCCGTCGAGAGATAGAGCCCCGCGGAAAGGCCGAGTGCCGGTACGAGCAGGCGCAGATCGGAAAGCAGGAACAGCACGATGGCGGCGGCAAACAGCACGATCAGCTTGCCGCGCACGGGAATGCGATGCAGCGGCGAATTGCCCTCGATATCCAGCCCGTTCAGCACGCCGCGATCTCCCGGTAGGCGCGGATCGCCTCTGCCGGACGGTCATCCGCCGCAAGCCGCCCGTCGTGGAAAACCAGAACGCGGTCGAAATCCTCGATCAGCGCCAGATCATGGGTAATCACCAGCACCTGCTCGGGCAGGCCGGCAATGGTGCGTGCGATCAACGCGCGGTTCTTCAAATCGAGCTGATTGGTCGGCTCGTCGAGGATCAGAAGCTCCGGACCGGTGACGAGCACGCTGGCAATGGCGCCGAGCTGCGTCTCGCCGCCGGAAAGTTCGTGCACGCGCCGGCGCGCGAGGTGCGAAATGCCGAACCGTTCAAGCACGGCCTCGGTGCGCCCGGCGATCTCCGCCTTGCCCAGCCCGCGGTTCTTCAGGCCGAAGGCGATGTCTTCGGCAAGGATCGGCAGGATCATCTGGTGCTGCGGGTTCTGGAAGATGAAGCCCGTCTTGCCGCGCGCCGCCTGCTCGTCCCCGACCGTGTCGAGCCCGCCGACCGTGACGGTGCCGGCGGTCGGCTTGACGAGCCCGTTGATCAGTCGCGCCATGGTCGTCTTGCCTGACCCGTTGAGGCCGACGACGCCGATGCGCTGTTCGGAGAGCTGCAAATCCAGCGGCTGGAGCGCCGTGCGGCTGCCATAACGCACCGTTGCAGCGGAAAAGACGATGTCCAAGAGCAAGGTCCCGGTTCGCGGATGGGTGCAGGACCTATAAGCAATTTAGCGGGAGGTGCGAAGGGTTTTTGCGACGGGCTCCCCCGATAATGTTGAACAATCCGCAGAAGATGTTGAAAGCGGCCTTTTCGGTGTGCGAAAAACGGGTGGAACAAACCAAGAATATATGCCTATCATCCGGCATGACGATTCTTCTTTCGAATGCCGACGCCCGGCGCATCTTCCTCGCCCGCCAGGGGCTCAGCGCACCGCCCGGCCGGCAGCTCGGCAAGGCGGGGCTGCTGCAGCTCATCCACGATATCGGCTTCGTGCAGGTGGATAGCATCGCCACCGTCGAGCGGGCGCATCACCAGATCCTGTTCTCGCGCAACCAGACCTACCGGCGCGAGCACCTGACGGAGCTTCTGGAGAAGGACGGCGATCTCTTCGAGCACTGGACGCACGATGCCTCGATCATCCCGGGCGCCTTCTTCCGCTATTGGAAACACCGCTTCCGCCGCAAGGAAGCGTCGATCCTCGCGCGCTGGAGCAAGTGGCAGGGGGAGGGCTTCGACAAGGCGTTCGAGGAAACCTACGAACGCATCGCCTCCGGCGGTGCCGTCCTATCGCGCGAGCTGAAGACGGACGATCACAAATCCGGCGGCTGGTGGAACTGGCACCCGAACAAGACGGCGCTGGAATTCCTCTGGCACACCGGAAAACTCAGCATAGCCAGGCGCGACAATTTCCAGAAGGTCTATGATCTCACCGAACGCGTGGTGCCGCCGCACCATCACGAACCCGCCGTCGAGCACGAGGCCTTCGTCGACTGGGCCTGCCGCAGCGCGCTGACGCGGCTCGGTTTTGCCACCCATGGCGAAATCGCCGCCTTCTGGGCGCTGATTTCGCCGGAGGAGGCGAAGACATGGGTGGATGCACACCGCGACGAACTGCGCCCCGTCTCGATCGAAACCGCCGATGGCGGCAAGCCGCGCATCGCCTACGCCTTCGATGGCTTTCCAGACAATCTCGGCGATATTCCCGAGCCACCCGCCCGCCTGCGCGTCCTCTCGCCCTTCGATCCCCTGATCCGCGACCGCAACCGCACCGAACGCCTTTTCGGCTACTACTACCGTATCGAAGTCTTCGTGCCGGAACCCAAGCGCCAGTACGGCTACTACGTCTTCCCGCTCCTCGAAGGCGACCGCCTCGTCGGCCGCATCGACATGAAGGCCGACCGCAAGGCCGGCACGCTCGACGTCAAACGCCTCTGGTGGGAGCCAAAGGTCCGCGCCTCGGCAGGACGGCTGGAGAAGCTGGAGGCGGAGCTGGCGAGGCTTGCGAAGTTTACGGGTGTCGAGAGCGTACGGTATCTCGACGGGTGGAATGGCGAGGCGGGCTAGGCCCTCGGCTTCACGCCGTCACCGCCCGCCCGCCAAAGGCACCCTTGGCCTGGTCCGTCAGCGCGCGAAACTTCTCCGAGGCACCCGTGAGCTTGGCGTCCCAGTCCGGGTCCGGCACCTGACCGCGGATCGTGTCGAAATAGACGGCCATGAGGGCGGCGATGGCGAAGGGTTCGAGCACGGCGGCCTTGAAGGCCCAGGCGAAGACGATGGCGACGATGAAGGTGAGAGCGGTGAGGTCGCCGGGGAAGAGATAGACCACGGCCGCGGCCGGTGCCAGCGCCAGGAGGAAGACGACGATGGAGAGAATCCACAGGAAGACCGAGAGCCAGACGGCGTTCTTCACCATTTTCAGGCCGTTCTGAGCGTAAAGTACAAGACCGCGCCGAGAACTTTCCCAGGCATTGTCGCTGCCGGTGCGGATGTTGTAGCCGAGGATGATCTCGTCGACATAGGTCAGCGACAGGCGGATGACGGTGTTGGCGAAGCGCACAACGCCGTCGAGGCCGGGAATGGGCAGGAACGCCGCGATGCCGCCGAGCAGGCCGGTGATGGCGGCGATTACGCCTTTGATGAGCTGGTCGAGCGCGAAAAGTACGTTCGCCTCGCCGAAGCGGGCGGTGACGACCTCGCGGCCATAGGCGACCTGGCCCTTGCCGTCCGGCAGCGGTTCACCGTCGATCAGCTTGACCATGACGGCGATATGGGCGGCCTTGACCATGTAGAGCAGCCATTCGCGCGCCCAGTAGACGGCGGTGCCGACCAGCCCCATGCCGAAAATGCCGCCCCAGACAGCGAAGGATTCCGGGCTGTCGGAGAGCGAGCCGACGCCGTAGCCGATGCCGGCACCCGTTCCGCTCGCCAGGATGAAGGCAAGCGTGATGACGAAATAAATCACCATCCGCGTGAGGATGAAGGGCATGGTCTTCAGCAGGATGCCGATGGTCTTGCCGATGCTGAAATCCCACATGCCGTAGTTCCCCAAAGAAATCCCGCGATCCGAACCGTCGCGCCAAAGGCAAACGTTTCGGAACCGCGGGATATTCGGGGTTAGCAGAGATCCGTCGAGCTGATCTGGATGCCGAAGCCCTCGAGGCCGACATAGTGGCGCTCGCGCGAGGCCATCAGGCGGATCGAGGTAATGCCGAGATCCTTCAGAATCTGCGCGCCGAGGCCGATTTCCAGCCATTCGCTTTCGCGCGCCTGCGCCTCGTCGTGGCCTTCGCCGTCGTGTTTGCTCCTGCGCGCGGTCTGGGATGCGCCGACGCCGACGGAGCCTTCGCGCAGATAGACGATGACGCCGCGGCCCTGTTCGGCGATGCGCTTCATGATGCCGTCGATCTGGCGCCCCGCGCCAAAAACGTCGTCGCCGACATTTTCGAGATGCAGGCGCACCGGAATATCGACGCCGTCGCGGATGTCGCCGAAGACGACGGCGAGGTGCTGCATCGGATCCCAGGGCAGGGTGTAGGTCAGGGCCTTGGCCTTGCCGTAGGGCGTCTCGATGTCGAAGCTGCCGACCTGCTCGATCAGGGTTTCCTTGCGCTGGCGATAGGCGATGAGATCGGCGACGGAGACCTGCTTCAGGCCGTTCTTCTCCGCGAAGGCCGCGACCTGCGGCCCGCGCATCACGGTGCCGTCGTCGTTGACCAGTTCGCTGATCACGCCGATCGGCGGCAGGCTCGCGAGCTTGCAGAGATCGACGGCCGCTTCCGTATGGCCCGAGCGCATCAGCACGCCGCCTTCGCGGGCGACGAGCGGGAAGATATGGCCGGGGCGCACGAAATCCGTAGCGCCGACATTCGGATTGGCGAGGTTGCGCACCGTCAGCGTGCGGTCGTCGGCGGAAATGCCCGTCGTCGTGCCATGCTTGAAATCGACGGAGACGGTGAAGGCGGTGGTGTGGGCCGAATCGTTTTCCGCCACCATGGCGTTGAGGTTCAGGCGCTTGGCCTCCTCGCGCGGCATGGGCGTGCAGACGATGCCGGAGGTGTGGCGCACGATGAAGGCCATCTTTTCCGGCGTGCAATGCACGGCGGCGACGATGAGATCGCCCTCGTTTTCGCGGCCGTCGTCATCCATAACGACAACGATTTCGCCGGCCTCGAAGGCGCGGATGGCATCGACGACACGCTTCTGGTCGTAGCTCATGGCAAAGATCCTCTTTCAGGCGGCCAATTACTTCAAACGGCCGGTCTGGCCGCGATCGCGGAGATAGTGGTCGGCAACGGCGCAGGCGACCATGGCCTCGCCGATCGGCACGGCACGGATGCCGACGCAGGGATCGTGGCGGCCCTTGGTGCGCACATCGACATTGTTGCCGTCGGCATCGATCGAGCGGCGCTCGGTCAGGATCGACGAGGTCGGCTTGATGGCAAAACGCGCGACGACCGGCTGGCCGGTGGAAATGCCGCCGAGAATGCCGCCGGCATGGTTGGACAGGAAGATGGGATTGCCGTCATTGCCCATGCGCATCTCGTCGGCATTGTCCTCGCCAGTCAGTTCCGCCGAGGCGAAACCTTCACCGATCTCCACACCCTTCACGGCATTGATCGACATGAGCAGCGAGGCGATGTCCTGGTCGAGCTTGCCGTAGATCGGCGCGCCAATGCCGGCCGGAACCCCCTCGGCGACCACCTCCACGACGGCGCCAATGGAGGAGCCGGCCTTGCGGATGCCGTCGAGATACGCTTCCCAGACGGGCACGATGGCGGGGTCGGGGGCGAAGAACGGGTTGTTGTTGACCGCGTTCCAGTCCCAGTTGCGGCGGTCGATTTTGTGCTTGCCGATCTGCACGAGGGCGGCGCGCACGGAAAGTCCCGGCACGACCTTGCGGGCCAAACCGCCGGCGGCGACGCGCGCCGCAGTCTCTCGGGCCGAGGAGCGGCCGCCGCCGCGATAGTCGCGGATGCCGTATTTGACGTCATAGGTATAGTCGGCATGGCCGGGGCGGTAGCGCTTGGCGATCTCGCCGTAGTCCTTCGAGCGCTGGTCGGTGTTCTCGATCATCATGGAGACGGGCGTACCCGTCGTGATCATCGTCTCGCCGTCCTCGTCCAGCATCACGCCGGAAAGCACCTTCACCAGATCGTCCTCGCGGCGCTGCGTCACGAAACGCGACTGGCCGGGCTTGCGCTTGTCGAGCCAGGCCTGGATTTCGGCTAGCGTGAAGCGGATGCCGGGCGGGCAGCCATCCACCACGCAGCCGAGCGCGACCCCATGGCTTTCGCCCCAGGTGGTGACGCGGAAAAGATGACCGAAACTGTTATGCGACATGAGCGGACCCGGACCCGATAAACCTTCGCCCCCTCCTTAGTGGAAAAGGCGGGGGCGGGACAAGGGTTTCGCGTCAAGTCGGGTCAGGAAGCGAGCTTCCAGCGCATCTCGCTGCCGAAGGCCAGGAAATCGTCGCGGGACAGCGGCTTGGCGAAGGCGTAGCCCTGCAGGAGGTCGCAGCCGAGCAGGCCGAGCATTTCGGCATGGTCCATGGTCTCGACGCCTTCTGCCACGATCTCGATATTGAGCGAGCGGCCGATCTCGATGATCGAGCGCACCAGCGCCTGCTCGTTGTGCGAATTGAGAATGGGGGCCACGAGCTGGCGGTCGATCTTCAGGCGCTTGGGCTTCAGCTTCAAAAGGCTGACGATCGAGGTGTGGCCGGTGCCGAAATCGTCGATCTCGATATCGATGCCGAGCGCCTTGATGCGTTCGAGATTGGAGAGGACGATATCGTCGCTCTCGTCGAGGAAGATCGATTCCACCAGTTCGAAGGAAATCTGGCCAGGTTGGATGGCGAGGCCCGTCAGGCTGTCGATCAGGCTCTCGTCGCGCAGGCGGCGGGCCGAGACGTTGACCGAGATTTTCGGCATGATCAGGCCGCGGGCGGCCCAGCGGGCGCAATCGATGAGCGCTTTTTCCAGCACGATCCGGTCGAGCGTCGCCATGACGTTGAGGTCCTCGGCGATCTTGAGAAAGCGGTCGGGCGTCAGCAGCCCGTCGCGCGGGTGGTTCCAGCGGATCAGCGCCTCGGCGCCGGCGAGCTTCAGCGTGCCGGCCTCGATCTGCGGCTGGTAATAGGGGACGAATTCGTTGTTCTCGATGCCGGCCAGGATGTCGTCGGCGATGCGCTT
This sequence comes from Shinella sp. M31, assembly GCF_049199205.1. Lineage (NCBI taxonomy): Bacteria > Pseudomonadati > Pseudomonadota > Alphaproteobacteria > Hyphomicrobiales > Rhizobiaceae > Shinella > Shinella sp. M31. Next base: position 14,232 of record NZ_JBLZPH010000077.1, read on the forward strand.
GTTCGAAATGATCTCGGCCTGCAGAACCTCGGTGAAGAACTCGTGGCGGTTGCGGCCCATGGCTTTCGCCCGGTAGAGCGCGATATCGGCGTTGACGAGCAGCTTTGCCGTATTGATCGAAGAACCCTCGGCAAGCGCTACACCGATGCTGACGCCGAAGCGGCAGAGATGACCCTCATATTCCACCGGCTGCTGCATCAGCGTGATGATGCGGCGCGCCAAGGTGCTGAGATAGGCCTGGTCCGTGGTGTTGGTGACGACCACCACGAATTCGTCGCCGCCGATGCGTGCGACGATATCGCCCTTGCGGGTCGAGGCGCGCAGCACTTCCGAAGCATGCACGAGCAGCGCGTCGCCGGCGGCGTGGCCCAGCGTGTCGTTGATCTGCTTGAAGCGGTCGAGGTCGATATGGAGGATGGCGACGCGTACCTCCATGGTCTCGCTGAGATCGGCAATGGCGGTCAACTCGCCATCCAGCATGCGCCGGTTGCCGAGGCCCGTCAGCGGGTCGTGCAGGGCATTGTGCTCGATGCGGTCCTTTGCCTGTTCCAGTTCGACGTTCTTGGCATCGGCCTGTTCCTTGGCGGCCTTGAGATTCTGCTTGAGGATGACGTCTTCGGTCACGTCGAAGGCGAGGCCGACGAGCTTGCGCGTGCCGCCGTGACCGTAGTGGATCTTGCCGACGGAGCGCACGTAGCGGATTTCCCCGCTCGACAGGGCGACGCGCGCCTCGTGCACATAGGGCAGGTCCTGTTCGATGCAGCGCGCGACATTCTCGACGATCGCCTCGCGGTCGTCGGCATGGATGGCCGCCAGCCACGCCTCTTGCGAAACGATGCCGTTGGTGAAGGTCAGCCCGTAGAGCTGATGCATGCGCGGATCCCAGAAGGTGCGGCCGAGATCGAGATCGGCCTCCCAGAGGCCGCACTGATAGGAATCGAGCGCAAGGTCGAGACGGCGGGTCGTCTGTTCCAGTTCGGCGTTCTGAAGGTCGGAGCGTTCCTTCGCCTCCTTGAGGTGTGCAGTGATCAGCACATCCTCGGTCACGTCGAAGGCGAGGCCCACCAGCTTGCGTCGGCCGTCCTGCTCGATATGCAGCTTGCCGACGGACTGGACGTGGCGGACCGTGCCGTCCGGGTGGACGACCCGTGAGGTGCGCATATAGGGCACGCCTTCCTCGATGGTCGTGTCCGCCTTGCGCTGGGCTTCCTCGCGGTCGTCCGGGTGGATGGCATTGATCCATGTCGCGTGGGTGATGCGCTTGCCGGTGTTCGTCACGCCGTAGAGCTGGTGCATGCGCTCGTCCCACAGCGTCAGCCCATCCTCGAGATCGGCTTCCCAGAGGCCGCACTGATAGGCGTCGAGTGCGAGATCGAGACGCCGGGTCAGCTTGGCAAGCTCGGCATTCTGGACCTCGGCATGCTCCTTGGCGGTTTTCAGCGCCTCGTTGAGCAGCACGTCTTCGGTGACGTCCCAACTGATGCCGGTCAGCTTTTCCTCGCCATTCGGGCCGATCAGGCGCGAACCGACATTGCGGATATGGCGCCAGCTGCCGTCCGGCATGCGAATGCGGTATTGCGACTTGTAGTCGTTGCCGCCGGCGCGGATGAGGTCCATTTCAGCCTTGGCGGTGGCTATGTCATCGGGGTGAAGGGCCGCGCGCCACGCGTCGTCGTGCGGCGTCTCGTTTTCCGGGAAGCCGTGCAGGCGGTGCATCTGGGCATCCCAGTTGCGCGCGCCGGTCGCAAGCTCGACCTCCCAGATGCCGATCTTGGAGGCGCCGAGCGCGATATCGAGGCGCTGCGAGAGGGACTGCACCTGCCGCTCGCGCGCCCGCAGCCGCGCGATATTGCGCTGGCGCTCGCTGACGAGGCCGCCGGTCAGCAGGATCGGCACGATGATCACCAGTGCCGCGGCCAGGATGAACATCCGCACCTGCGTCAGGTTCTCCGGCGGATGATGCCAGCCCTTCTTGGGTACGGCGGCAAGCTCCCAGCGGCCGCCCGGAAAATCGAGCACCTGCACAACGGGATCGTTCTCGAAGATTTCGGCGGCGCCGAAGAACGGATCGATGATGTTGTCCGCCACGCTGACATCGCGGATGGCGAGATCGATATCGGTCTCGTGCTGGCGCATGTCCCGCAGGCCGTGGGCCTCGGAACCGATCAGCCCTGCGTCGCTCAGAAGCCTGCGCTCGTCGACCAGCCCGTCGATATAGCCCCAGAAGTAATGCCGCGCATCGACGGTTCCGAATACCGGCATGAAGAGGTGGAAGCCGCGCCCGCCCTTGGCGAATTCGACCGGCCCGAACATCAGCGGGCGGCCGCGCGAGCGATCCGTCTGGGCTGCCCGCCGGAAAGAGGGAAAGCGATTGAAATCGGTGCCGAGATAATGCTGGTTGCCGTCGGGCGGAAAGGCCTGGGTGACCTTGGCCCCCGGCGCGACGCCGACGCGGCGGAAATGGCTGTTTTGCAAAATGAGCTTGCGGGCGAAGACGTTGAACTGGAGAGACGCCTGCTGCGGCGCGACGGCGAACATGTTGGCGAGGCTGCGCAGTGCCGCGACGTCGCTGTTGACCTCGCTTTGCAGCCGCGCACCGACCAGCGCGAGGTCGCCGGACACATGGGCCTGCAACTCGTTGCGGTAGATCCGCTCGTTCTGCTGTTCGTAGAACACGCCTGCCGTCAGGATGACGACGCCGGCAATCGCCGCCGGCAAGAGCGAAGGCCGCGCCCATTCTGCGATGGACGCCATATGACGGCGGATGGCGGCAGGCAAAGACAAGAAGGCGGTCCCCGATGATGGCAAAACGGTACGGGGGGCTTCCTTAAGATTGCATTTATAAGCAACTGAAATACTTGTATTTCTGCCTCGTAAGCCGGCGACATTTCCCGTTTTGAGACACCCTTGCATCCGGTCTTGTTGGACAATCCGGGGGATGACTTGGCGGTGTGCCTTGATTCATATGATCTTTCCGGCCATCCATTTCGACATTGTCGGCGACGGGGGCGAATTTCGCCATATTTGGGGGGCATCTGACGTGACCAGCAAAAAGACTGATTCATTTCCAGGGGTTCGTACGATGCGGTTGTTGATCGCAGCTTTGATGGCCACGGCCTTCTTCCTATCGCCACTCGTCGCCTCGGCCGAAAGCGCCGACGTGGAAGCGACGATCACCAATGTCGATACGGGCAATCTCTCGCTGTCGCTCGATGACGGCAAGAAGTACCAGGCGCCGGAAGAATTCAACTTCGACGGTCTGGAGCCGGGCGTGAAGGTGCTGGTGTTCTACACCGAAGTCGACGGCAAGCGCGTCATCAACGACCTCGAGATCATCCAGTAAAATCAGGGTCTCGGCTCTGTCAGAGCCAGCGCATTCCCGTCTCGTCCAGCCGGAGCACACGGTCCTGGAAGATGGGTGTGTTGGCCGCTTCCTCCTCCGCCATGCCGTTCAGACGGAACGCGGCGCGAAAAACGCCGCCGTGGCTGACGCAGACGGTCGGCCGGTCGACCTCGGCGAGAAACGAGCCGATGCGCCAGCTGAGGATTTCGTAGCTTTCGGCCGCCTCGCCCGGCGGAATGAAGTTCCATTTCGAACGCCGGCGCTCATCGACGCGAGCGGGTGTCGACGCTTCCAGTTCTTCCAGCGTATGGCCTTCCCAGTCGCCGAAGGAGACTTCGACGAGGCGCTTGTCGGTGCGGTAAGCGAGGGGGTCGAGGCCCATGGCGCGGCGCAGGATTTCCATCGTCTCGCGCGTGCGCCCGAGCGGGCTCGCCACGAAATCGAAATCCGAAACGGCCGTGCCGAGAAACGCCTTGAGAGTGCGGCCATTGCCGGCCGCTTGCGCGCGGCCGGTATCGTTGAGCGAAATGTCCTTCTGTCCCTGCAGCCTGCCCTCAGCATTCCACGCGGTCTGGCCGTGTCGGATCATGTAGATGAGCAAGATGCGGGGCTCCGGGTCAGTCCTTGATGACGGAGATGTCGGGCGCGTCGACAGCCTTCATGCCGACGACATGATAGCCGCTGTCGGCGTGATGCGTCTCGCCGGTCACCGAGCGCGACAGGTCCGACAGCATGTAGAGGCCGACATCGCCCACTTCCTCGATGGTGACGGTACGACGCAGCGGCGCATTGTACTCGTTCCACTTGAGGATGTAGCGGAAGTCGCCGATGCCGGAGGCGGCAAGCGTCTTGATCGGGCCGGCCGAGATGGCGTTGACGCGGATGTTCTTCGGGCCGAGATCGACGGCGAGGTACTTCACGCTCGCTTCGAGCGCGGCCTTTGCAACGCCCATGACGTTGTAGTTCGGCATGACCTTTTCCGCGCCGTAATAGGTCAGCGTCAGCATCGAGCCGCCATCGGTCATCAGCTTTTCGGCACGACGGGCGACCGAGGTGAAGGAATAGACCGAAATCTGCATCGTCTTGGCGAAGTTGCCCGGCGTCGTGTCGACGTAGCGGCCGGTCAGTTCGTCCTTGTCGGAGAAGCCGATGGCGTGCACCAGGAAGTCGATCTTGCCCCAGGTCTTTTCGATATTGTCGAAGACGGCGTCGATGGAGGCTTCGTCCGAGACGTCGCAGTCGCCGGCCAGCACGGCGCCGATTTCGGCGGCCAGCGGCTCGACGCGCTTCTTCAGCGCATCGCCCTGATAGGTCAGCGCGATTTCGCCGCCCTGTGCATGGATGGCCTTGGCGATGCCCCAGGCGATGGAACGGTTGTTGGCGACGCCCATGATGACGCCGCGCTTGCCCTTCATCAGACCAGATGCCTGAACCATGGTTTGCCCCTTTGAAATCTAGAGCAACCCCCGCAAATACGCGAAAAGGCTTTGCGTTCTTGGAGTTGCGTGAATAAGCCGAAATTGCCTATGGCATAGGCAGCAGTGCGGTTCAAGCGCGCGCCAGTTCAGGAACTGTTAGCATCCGTAACAATGGGTGCATCTTTCACTGAAAGTTCATAAATCGATTAAAGGAAGAGACCTTCGCGCAGCGAGCGCATGAGGTCGATCATCTTGGCGTCCGGTTTTTCCCAGAGCAAGAGGCGGACTTCAGCGATGAGATCGCCGCGTTCGCCGTTTTCCTTGACGAGGCCCTCGTCCGGGATGCGGATCGTCTGGTCAGATCCCGACCAGGCCGGGACCGTGACGGACAGCGGACCGGTCGGACCATCAATAGTCATCTCGCAGCCGAGCACGGCGTTCTCGATCGTCACCGGCAGATCGACCCGGAGATCGAATCCATCGACGCGGAAGCGGCCGGGCGCCACGCGCACGGTGATAACGGCATCGCCGCGTCTAAGGTTTTCGATACGGTGCCCGGCCTCCTTGAGGCGGATCACCTGTCCGTCGGTCGTGCCGGCGCCGACGGGCACGCGGATGGTCTGCCCTTCCGGCGTCTCGATGGTCGGGCGCACGCGGTTGAGGATGTCTTCCACGCTGACGGTCACGTCGGCCACGAGATCCGGCGCCTTTTCGACCGCAGCGCGCGCACCGCGGATGCGGCGGATGATGGCGGAGATGATGGCGGCGCCTGGTGCTGTGCCGCGGGCGGGCATCGGCGGTTGTTCGTCCACCGGCGTGTCGGCAGCCTTGCGACCCTCCTGGGCGGGCGCGGCCGCACCGGCCTGCGCCTGGGGTTGTGCCTGCGGTTGCGGGCGCGATTTCGGCTCGGCCGGCTGGCCGCGGGAATCGACGCCGAAGATGCGGGCGATCATGTCCTCGGCCGCCTCGCCGGAGACGCGCGGGCCGTCCTGTTGGCGGGGGGCTTCGGCCTTCGCCTTGCGCTCGGCCTGCTGCTGGCGCATCTGCTCCATGCGGCGAAGCTCGGCCTCGCGCTGCTGGCGGTCGTAGCGGCTGCGCTTGTCGGGATCGCGCAGCAGGTCATAGGCGCGGCCGGCCTCGGTGAAGCGCACGGTCGCGTTGGGGTCGTCGTGATTCTGGTCGGGATGCACGGCTTTCGCCACCGAACGCCACGCCGCCTTGATTTCGTCCTGGCCGGCATTCCGCTTCACGCCAAGAACCGAATAGGGATCACGCATACCTACCACCCGTTTCGTTTTACCGCTCATGGTAGCGGGCGACGTTCTAACCGCCGGTTACGCGTTAGGGTTTACGGATTGCTAAGACGAGGGCGGCCGGGTTCAACCCTGGCGGTCGAAGGCGAGCAGCAGCCATTCGCCCGATGTGGCCATGCAGGTGCGCCCGGAATAGTTGGCGATGCCCTGATAGGAGTGTTTCGTCGTCACGAAATCGCGGCAGGTGCGGCCGGCACCGTCGCGGTTTTCCGCAATCGTGCTGATGACGCCCGCGCTTCCCGAAGCGGAGTTCGCCCAGGGAATGGGCTGGCCCGCGGCCTGTGCAAGATCGGCGGAGGACACGGCATTGCGCACGGTCGTCTCGTCGGAGAGGCGCTCGCCGTTCGCGACGGTGCTGGTGCGGATGGTGCTGTCGACCTTGCTGTCTTCGAAGAGGTCGAGGCCGCTCATGCAGCCCGACAGGAACGCGGCCGAGGTCGTGACGGCTGCGAGGACGATGCAGCGCGCCCAGTATGGCTTTGTCTCCGGTCGCGACTTTGCTATGACGTTCACCCCAGCTGCCTCATGCAGTCGAAAAGAGCGGCCAAAATCGGCCCAAAAAGATCGGCTTTGAATCGAATATGAGCGAAAATGCGTTAACAAGCGGTGACTTCACCGAGGAAAACGAACCCTATGCCCTGTTCGGACGCTGGCTTGCGGATGCCGGCAAGAGCGAGCCGAACGATGCCAACGCGCTGGCGCTCGCCACCGTCGACGAGACGGGCCTGCCCAATGTGCGCATGGTTCTGCTGAAGGGTTTCGACGAGCGGGGCTTCGTGTTCTACACGAATTTCGAGAGCCGCAAGGGCCAGGAAATCCTCTCGGCCGGCAAGGCGGCGATGTGTTTCCATTGGAAATCGCTGCGCCGGCAGATCCGCATCCGTGGTGAGATCGAGGTCGTCAGCGATGCCGAGGCCGACGAATATTACGCCTCGCGCCCGCGCGGCAGCCGCATCGGCGCCTGGGCCTCGAAACAGTCGCGCCCGCTCGAAAGCCGCTTCGCGCTGGAAAAGGCCGTCGCCGAATACACCGCCCGCTACGCGATCGGCGACATCCCCCGCCCGCCGCACTGGTCCGGCTTCCGCCTGAAACCCGTCTCGATCGAATTCTGGCACGACCGCCCCTTCCGCCTGCACGACCGCGTGGAATTCCGCCGCGTGGACGACGGCAAGGGCTGGACGAAGGTCAGGATGTATCCGTGAGGATACGGGGTTAGCGCCGAATCAGCCGGAAGGGGATGCCCGAGGCGAGCGCCCCGACATATTTCGGCTTCTGGTACAGCCCGTTCAGCGAAATGCGGGGTAGCGCCGTCGGCGTGTCGAAGGAGCGGGCTGAGAGCGTGCCGGGATCCGTGAGAACGGCGACGCGGAAGCCGAGATTCTTGGCGAGCTGGAGTTCGCGCGGCGAGACGGCGGCGCGGTCGCCATAGGGATAGGCGAAGGTATCCGGACGTTGTCCGGTGATTGCGGCGATGCGTTCGGCGGATTCGTCCATTTCGCGGCGGGCTTCCGCATCCGAAAGCCGGGCCAGCCCCCGGTGGCTCACCGTATGCGCACCGATCGTCGCGAGCGGATTGAGAACGAGGCTCTTCAATTCCGGCTCGCGCATGACCAGCCGTTCGGTGATCATCAGCGGATCGATGCCATGCGCGCGCGCGGCCGCGTCGAGCCTCTCGATGGCCGCACTTTCCTCGGCATGCGTATGAATGAAATGGGCGAAGCGCTCGTAAGCCGTCTGTTTCTGGAAGGGTGTGGCGAGCGGCAGAGTGACGGTGCCGGAGCCGAAATCGAAGTCGATATGCGGCAAGGCGCGCAGAAGCTCCGTCAGCGTCTCCCACCAGATGCCATGGGTCTTGCAGGCAAAGCCGGGCGCGACGAACACCGTGAACGGCACTTTGTGGCGCGTGAAGACCGGCTGGGCATGCACCGCGTTGTTGCGATAGCCGTCGTCGAGCGTGAAGGCGGCGAAGCGCTCGCCCGCGCGGGCGATGACAAGGCGCGCCGGCATGTCGGCCAGCGCCACGAACTGGTAGCCTTCCTCCGTCAGATGGCCGATCGCGGCATCGAGAAAGTCGGGTGTAATCTCCAGATGGGCGTTCGGATCGAAGACCTGCGGCGTCTTCGGCCGCACATGGTGCAGGGTGAAGATCGCGCCCATGCCGCGCGCCGAGGCCATCAGGCCGGCACGCTCCGCCAGATGCGCGACTTCGAGCCCGCCGGTGATGACGGCGCGTTTGAGCCCTTGTCGCATGACGCTGCGGATCGGCATTCCCGCCTCCTGATCGTTGAACCAGCCGCCTTTATGGGGCTTGCATGGTATCCGAGGCGTTAACGCGGCCTATCCGCAACGCATTGTCGCTTAAAGGGCGCCGTTTCCTTTCGCGGTTCGGGCGACTGCGCCGCAGCGGGGGCACAGCGTTCGACAGGTGGAAGGTCGTGTTCCACTTCGGGGCAGGGGCGACCGAATGGGGCGCTTCCCTCGACCCGCGGCGGCTGGAAGGTCAACAGGCGGACGACGTCTGAAAAAACGGTAATGATCGGGATGAACATGTCATCTCCTCCGGGCAAACTTGGATTGCCCGTATTGTCCGCCCGCTTGCCTCCCTCGCTCAAACGAGTTTATCGTCGATTTCGAATGACTTGAGGTTATGCGATGAAGCGCGGACGGTTGCCCTTGACGGCATTGCGGAGTTTCGAGGCGGCGGGCCGGCTGGGCAGCTTCACGCTGGCGGCCGATGAGCTTGCCGTCTCGCAGGCCGCCGTCAGCCGGCAGGTGAAAGAGCTGGAGGCCGAGCTCGGGAAGCCGCTTTTCGAGCGCCGCCACCGGGCCGTGCGTCTGACACCCTCAGGCCACGCGTTGCTTGGCGTGCTCTCGCGCAGCTTCGACGCGATGGATGCGAGCCTGTCGGAAATCCGCGGCCGCCGCGGCGGCGGGCTTGTCGAAATCAGCGCCGAGCCGTCCTTCGCCGCCTGCTGGCTCGTCTCGCATCTTGACGATTTCCGCACCTGTTATCCCGAGGTGGATGTAACCGTCGATTCGGACATGCGGCTCATCGAATTCCGCACCCACGAGGCCGAGATCGCCATTCGTCACGGCATGGGCGCCAAGGCCTGGCCGCGCACGGAGGTCAATCACCTGATGGATGTGGAGATGGTGCCGGTCATCGCCCCCGGCTTGCTCGCGAACAGCCCGCCGCTCGAAACGCCCGCCGATCTTCTGACGCACACCCTGTTGCACGAGGAAAACCGCAGCGTCTGGGAACGCTGGTTCGCCGCCGCCGGGTTGCCGGATGCGCCGCTCGGCCGCGCGCAGATTTTCGCTGAGGGCAATCTGGTGCTGCAGGCGGTGCTGCGCGGCCATGGCGTGGCACTGGTCGATCGGTTCCTCGCCGCCGAGGACATCGCCGCCGGCCGCCTCGTCCAGCCCTTCGATCTCTCGATCCGCCATGGCGCCTATTGGCTGGTGGCGCGCAGCTTTAAGCGCCTTTCACCGGAGGCGCAGGCGTTCCGGCAATGGCTGTTGCCGCGCCTCGATGTAGGGGCAGGGGGCGGCTCTTAGAGTCTGTCAGGTTCATTCTGAACCTGACAGACTCTAGATTCTTTTGTTTTCGTTTGTCTTGTCGGGAAAACCGGTTCCCACTTTTCCCTGAAAAACTCTAGGTCTTCGTGCCGCCGACGGTGATCTGGTCCATGCGCAGATGCGGCTGGCCGACGCCGACCGGCACCCATTGGCCGGCCTTGCCGCAATTGCCGATGCCGGTGTCGAGTTTGGTGTCGTTGCCGATCATCGAGACGCGGCGCATGGCGTCCGGGCCGTTGCCGATCAGCATGGCGCCCTTGACGGGGGCCGTCACCTTGCCGTTCTCGATGAGATAGGCTTCCGTGCAGCCGAAGACGAATTTGCCGGAGGTGATATCCACCTGCCCGCCGCCGAAGGAGACGGCATAGATACCGTTCTTGACGGAGGCGATGATCTCCTCCGGCGTCTTGTCGCCTGACAGCATGTAGGTGTTGGTCATGCGCGGCATCGGGCGATAGGCATAACCCTGCCGGCGCCCGTTGCCGGTCGCCTTCATACCCATCAGCCGGGCATTCTGCCGGTCCTGCATATAGCCGACCAGCTTGCCGTCCTCGATCAGCACATTGTAGGCCGAGGGCGTGCCTTCGTCGTCGATGGTGATCGAGCCGCGGCGATTGTCGATCGTGCCGTCATCGACGACGGTGACGCCCTTGGCCGCGACCTGCTCGCCCATCAGCCCGGCGAAGGCCGACGTCTTCTTGCGGTTGAAATCGCCTTCCAGCCCGTGGCCGACGGCCTCGTGCAGCATCACGCCCGGCCAGCCGTTGGAGAGCACGACATCCATCGTGCCCGCCGGCGCCTCGATCGCTTCGAGATTGACGAGCGCCTGGCGCAGCGCCTCATTGGCGCCGGCATGCCAGCTTTCCTCGGTCAGGAAGGCGTCGAAGGTCGTGCGTCCGCCGATGCCGTAGCTGCCCGTTTCCTGCCGGTCGCCCTGGCCGACGACGACGGAAATGTTGATGCGAGTCATCGGCCTGATGTCGGTGACGCGGTGGCCATCGGCGCGCAGGATGTTGACGACCTGCCAGCTGGCGGCAACCGAGGCCGTGACCTGCCGCACCTTCGGGTCCTTGCCGCGCAGGTAGGCATCGATCTCGGTCAGCAGCGCCACCTTCGCTTCGAAGGTCGGCGAGCCGATCGGGTTGTCGGGGCTGTAGAGCTGGCGGTTGGTGCCCTGGGGGGCGGCGGCGTAGTCGCCGGAATATCCGCGGGTCACGGCGCCGGCCGAATCGGCCGCGCGCTTCAGCGCCGACAGCGTCATCTCGCCGGAATGCGCATAGCCGACAGCCTCGCCGGCCACGGCGCGCAGGCCAAACCCCTGGTCGGTGTTGAAGCTGCCGCCCTTGAGCCGGCCATTGTCGAAGGATAGCGATTCCGCCTGCGCATGCTCGAGAAAGAGCTCGCCGTCGTCGGCGCTCTCCAAGGTTTCCCGAAGCACCGCCTGCACGGATGCCTCGTCGGCATCGAAAAGGGAGAGGAGGTCGGTGTTCATGGCAGGCTCCGCAAGCATTGAAAGACCGGGTTCATGTAAGTTCCCCGGCGGCGGGCGGCAAGCCCGCCGGGCGCCAAGCTTACGGCAGCGCGTCGTAGCCTTCGCCGAAGCCCTTGAGGTCGACGGGGATGCCGATGCCCTCTTCCGGCGACTGGAAGACGATGAAGGTGGCGGTCGCACCGGAGCGGAAGGTCTTCAGGAGCTCGTCCTCGAGCACGACTTCGGCATAGCAGCCATCGGCGAAGCAGCGCACGAAATAGGCGCGGCCGATGTCCTTGCCGTCGACATTGAGGCCGAGGCCATTGGGCAGCAGCACGCCGAGCGGTGCGAGCACGCGGAGAATCTTGGCCTTGCGGTCAGCGGTCTTCAGGACGACGACGGAGAGGCCGAGTTCCGGGCGGTCTTCGGCCAGCACGTTCTGCATCAGCGCGCATTGCTCGCCCGAGGCGCCGGCCGGCTGGTCGCAGACGATCGACCAGGCGCCATGGTTCGATTTCACGGTGCCGGGCTGCTGGGCCGCTGCAAGCGGCGGAAGCGCCATGGCGCCGAGCGAGAAGACGGCAAGGCCGAATGCCGCCCGGGACAGCCGGGAAAGGGAAGCAAAACCCATGAAAACCTCGGAATCTCGAATCAGTCGGGGTATCTTTGAAGGGACGGCAGAGAAATGAAAAGCCCCGAGCGCTCCTTTCCGATTGATTGAAGGCGGAAATTGGACGCTCGGGGCTGCACTTTATAAGTGGGCGCGGTTTAACCGTCTCACGCGGCGGGCCGGTAGAGCCGCACGGGGCTGGTCGGCGCCCGCCATGACGCCCTTGGCTTCGAGGTCGAGCTGCACGGCCTTCAGCCACCAGCCGGCCTTGTCGCCACCCGGAAACAACTCCTCGGACAGATGCGGCAGAAGCGCGTCGCGCGCGGCCGGCACGGTCAGGCCGGGGGCCTCTCCTGGCAGGATGGTCAGAAGGGCCGCCCGCATCGCCTCGTATTTCGCGCGGTCGGCGCGATAGGTCTTGCCGGGCCGAAGCACGTTTTCGATGGATATCTTTTCGCTAGGCATCGATTGCGCCTCTCACATCGATCTTGGGGGTGCGGAAACCCATCGCGATCCAGGCTTTCAGAAGCTTGGCGTAGAATTTCAGATGATGGGTCTTCAGGTTGAGAATGTCGGCGGGAAGGGCGGACGGGTCCTTGAGATCGCCGACCATGGTGCGCAGTTCGGGCTTCGGGCGGGTCTCGGCGGGCCAGAGATGCAGATAGACGCTCAGCCAATGGGCACCTTTCATCTCCAGGAAGACCGGCGTATTGCAGCAGGTCGCGACGATGCGACGCGAGCCGGCATCGGCGGTGAGGCGAAATTCCCGGAGGGTTTCCGCGCCGGACAGGATCTTGATGCGGTCCTTGCGGTATTCCGCGCTCGGCGTCGCCTGGTATGGCGTCAGCATGGGTTTTGCGCCGGGCAGGCGCTCGAGACGGGCGGCGGCCGCCCGGCAGCTATTGCACAGGCATTCCGAAACGAGGATCGGTTCACCCGTCACCTCGAAATGCGTCGTGCCGCATCGGCATCCGATGATCGTGGTCTTCGTCATGCTGCATGCTCCCTCGTTAAATGAAACAGGTGCCGGATGTATCGATCGAGATGGTCGAGGCTTTCGCGGGCCAGCGCCGGGTCGTTGGCGGCCTTGGCGAGCACGAAGGCGCCCTGGATGACGGTCTGGGTGTGTCGGGCGAGGCTCTCGGCCGTCCAGCCGTCCTCGATGCCGCGTGCCTGCCGGGCCGCCTCGATATCGGCCTCCAGCGTTGCGGTATGGCCGAACATGCTGCGCGCGCAGGCATCGCGAATATCGGGCGCGCTGGCATAGACCTCCTGCGCCAGCGTGCCGACGAGGCAGGTGAATTCGGCGATCTCACCTTCAATGATCGCCTTGCGGAACGCGACATAGGCGAGCACGCGGTCGAGCGGATCGGCCGGGCCGTGATAGGGCGCGGCCTCGAAGAAGGCGCTCGTCGTTTCCGCCCAGAAATCCGCCGCGGCGACGCCGAGCGCCTCCTTGCTGGAAAAGTGGTGGAAGAAGGCCCCCTTCGTCACATCCGCCGCCTTGCAGAGATCATCCACGCTGGTGCCGGCAAAGCCCTTGGCGCGGATGAGGTCGCGGGCGGCTTCGAGAAGCCGGGTGCGTGCATTGCCCCGTTCGGGCGCGTGTTTGGTCGGTCTGGACATGTTCAAAGCATACCATACGGTCGGTATGTGTCAAGCGAAGCCATTTAAGTCCCGGTGATGGGTGTCGCCGGCCTTTTTTGAGGTGTGTTTTAGGAGCGATTGCGAAATCCGCGATGAGGCGAGGGGAGGGCTACCGGTACGATTGGGCAGGTCGCGCGCCAAAATGTGGTTCGACCGGTGCAAAATGAGTCGCGGTGGTGGGTCGCCGGGTGCATCGACACGGGGGTCGCGGCGGCCAAACCTTTCATGCTATAGGGAATTGTGTGGAAACTGTGGGGATCGGCGGGAGGCTTTTGCTTTTGCGCAAAAATGCCGCACAGACGCAGCCCCATGGCTGTTGCGGCGAGCATGAAACTGTGGTTTTAAGCACTCAGTATAGCAGGGATTCTGCGCGTCTGTTTGATCCCAGTCAAACGCCTTGGGGAGATACGTTGTGAAAAACAAAGCTTTTGCAGTTCTGGCCGCGATCGGCTGTCTGCTCTTTGCTTCGACCGCCTTCGCTGATCAGCCGTTTCCGTGGCAGAAGGGCTTCCAGCCCGCCGCCACTTCGATCATGGAAGAAATTCGCTGGTTCGAGCATTACACACTCTGGTTCATCGTCCCGGTCACGCTGTTTGTTCTCCTCCTGCTCGTCATCGTCGTCGTGAAGTTCCGCGAAGGCGCGAACCCGGTTCCGTCGAAGACCAGCCACAACACGCTGATCGAAGTCGTCTGGACGCTCGGCCCGGTCGTCATCCTGCTGTTCCTGGCCGTTCCCTCCTTCCAGCTTCTCACCAAGCAGCTCGCGCCGACGGAAGAGCCGGAACTGACGATCAAGGCCACCGGCTACCAGTGGTACTGGGGTTACGAATACCAGGTCGGCGACAAGCCGGTCTCCTTCGACAGCCTTCTCTTGGCTGACGCCGATCGCGCCGCTGCCGGCAAGGAAGACAAGGCCGTCTATCCGCGCCTGCTCGCCGTCGACAACGAAATCGTCATCCCGGTCGGCAAGCACGTTCGCCTGCTCGTCACGGGTGCGGACGTGATCCACGCCTTCGCGATGCCCTCCTTCGGCGTGAAGATTGACGCCGTGCCGGGCCGTCTCAACGAAACCTGGTTCAAGGCAGACCGCGAAGGCCTGTTCTACGGTCAGTGTTCCGAGCTCTGCGGCAAGGACCACGCGTTCATGCCGATCGCCATCCGCGTCGTCTCGCAAGAGAAATACGATACCTGGCTTGCTGCCGCCGCGACGAATGTCGGCGAGGCAAACAAGGCCCTGATGGCGTCTGTCGACGGTGCGGCGAAGGCCGTAGACGTCGCCCAGAACGCCGCGCAGTAATACCTAGGGAGTCTGATCCATGGCCGGAACATCCGCTGCCCACGGCGATCACCACGATCACCACGAACACAAGCCGCTTACCTTCTTCCAGCGTTGGTTTCTTTCGACCAACCACAAGGATATCGGCACGCTTTACCTGATCTTCGCGATCTGTGCGGGCATCATCGGGGGTACGCTCTCGGTGGTCATGCGCATGGAGCTGCAGGAGCCGGGCATCCAGATCTTCCACGGCCTGGCCGCTATGGTCTACGGCTTCGAAGGTGACGCCGCCATCGACGGCGGCAAGCACATGTTCAACGTCTTCACGACGGCGCATGCGCTCATCATGATCTTCTTCATGGTCATGCCCGCCCTCATCGGCGGCTTCGCCAACTGGATGGTGCCGATCATGATCGGCGCGCCTGACATGGCGTTCCCGCGCATGAACAACATCTCCTTCTGGCTGATCATCCCGGCCTTCCTGCTCGTGCTGCTTTCGATGTTCGTCGAAGGCCCGGCAGGCGCTTACGGCGCGGGCGGCGGCTGGACGATCTATCCGCCGTTCTCGACGGCCGGCCAGCCCGGTCCGGCGATGGACTTCGTGATCCTCGGCCTCCACATTGCCGGCGCATCCTCGATCCTCGGCGCGATCAACTTCATCACCACGATCCTGAACATGCGCGCTCCGGGCATGACGCTGCACAAGATGCCGCTGTTTGCCTGGTCGGTTCTGATCACCGCCTTCCTGCTTCTGCTCTCGCTGCCGGTTCTGGCAGGCGGCATCACCATGCTGCTCACCGACCGCAACTTCGGCACGGCCTTCTTCGCCCCGGAAAACGGCGGTGACCCGATCCTCTTCCAGCACCTGTTCTGGTTCTTCGGTCACCCGGAAGTGTACATTCTGATCCTGCCCGGCTTCGGCATCGTCAGCCACATCGTGTCGACCTTCTCGCGCAAGCCGATCTTCGGCTATCTCGGCATGGCCTATGCCATGGTCGCCATCGGCGCCGTC
Source organism: Shinella sp. M31 (assembly GCF_049199205.1). Taxonomy (NCBI): domain Bacteria; kingdom Pseudomonadati; phylum Pseudomonadota; class Alphaproteobacteria; order Hyphomicrobiales; family Rhizobiaceae; genus Shinella; species Shinella sp. M31. Next base: position 29,901 of record NZ_JBLZPH010000077.1, read on the forward strand.
GGCTTCATCGTGTGGGCACACCACATGTACACGGTCGGCATGTCGCTCGACACGCAGCGCTACTTCGTCTTCGCCACGATGGTCATCGCGGTTCCGACGGGCGTGAAGATCTTTTCCTGGATCGCGACGATGTGGGGCGGTTCCATCCGCTTCACGACGCCGATGGTCTGGGCGATCGGCTTCATCTTCCTGTTCACCGTCGGCGGCGTCACGGGCGTCCAGCTCGCCAATGCCGGCCTCGACCGCGCCCTGCACGACACCTACTACGTGGTTGCCCAC
>NZ_JBLZPH010000078.1:0-845 GCF_049199205.1 Shinella sp. M31
CCGACGCATTTCAGAATTTAGAACTGACTTGCTGGCCGAACATCTCGGAGTATCTGCTGGCACAGTGGAGCAGGCGGTGGCACAGTCAGGATCTCTGATTGCGGCGATTGAAACTCTCCGTAAATCCCAGCCAGGACGCACTTTAGTCCCCTACACGACGCCAGAAGTGTCCGACCTCGAAAAGTGGCTCGCAGATAACGAAATCCTGGATCCTGAAGGCCCGGAAGAGGTCTTCGAGCCGATAGAACGCCGCGGCCTATTCCGAGGGCGACTGCATTTGCCGCGTCGAAGGCGCAAGCCTCAAGGCTAGCAATTCTTCGATCTCTTATAGAGTTTGAGCCACTGGGCCGCCGAACCGTTAAATCGACGCGCAGCCAGAGCCTCGTAAGCGCTTTACAGGAGATTGGGGCAAGATCGCGATTGACGCGCGGCTCGAGGCGATGCGTTCCGATCACCTTGCGAAGCGCGACGCCGGCAAGCAGGTCGATCGGATCAAGGCGATGCTGGCCGCGGATAAGGCGCCGCCATTCGCGTAGGGCGTTGCGATGGTTAAAGCGGCTTATGCATCGTCATGCCGTTGGCGCCAAAGAGCCTGCTATAGAACTCAACAGCGTACCGATCCGTCATCCCCGCGATGAAGTCACATATCGTCCGCTTTTTATGCAGCGTGTCGCCAAAGGCATATAATTCCCTCAATGTTGATTGCCACTGAGAACTGACCCGGCGTGGCCTGATATTTCCATTGAGAATTGACCCATGTTCCAACCTTCCCTCGCATGTTTTCAGCGGGGGCTATGGAGTGATCGACATGGCGTTATTGAGCGTTATCCGGCGCTGGCATTTTC
>NZ_JBLZPH010000079.1:0-45485 GCF_049199205.1 Shinella sp. M31
GTTCCAGCGGCAGCGGATAAGGTTCGCCGCGCAAGAGACTGATCATCGGCCGGGCCTTCTCGCCCGTCGTCTCGATATGGGCGAGATCGTGGTAGCGCGTGCACTTGCCCGCATTGATCGGGAAGTTGTGGGCGCCGTCCTGCTCGATGACCTGGCCGAAGGGCGCGAAGGCCTCGCGGGTCAACTCTCTGATTTCGATGGTTTTCATGTCTTTTCTCCCTCAGCCGTGTGGCCAAAAACCCTCAGACGGCTGATACCGCCGTCCGGATGAATGTTCAGGCGGACATGCGTCACGGCACTCGCCTGCTTCACGAGATGGCCATCGAACGTATGGATACGGTCGGCAGCCAGTTTCTGCTCGGGCAGGATTTCCTGCCAGAACATCGACGCGGCGGTGACAAGGGTGGGGAGGTCCCCCGTCGTGCCCGTCAGATCGGCGGCCTGCATGGAGCAGGCGTCCGGGTAGTTGCCCTTGAAATGGGCGGTATCGACGACGATGCTTTCCACCGTCGCGCGTGCGGCAAGCTTGACCACGATCCACTCGTGGCCCGGCTGCCGGCGGCGGCTGGTTTCCCAGCCATCGCCCATATTGACGCCACGGCCGGGCGCGAGCAAGCGCTGATGGCCGTAGTGCCCGTTGGAGAAGGCGACGACCTGCCCGCCGCAAAGCGCGGAAGCGAGGTCGATCGGCCCGTCGGCCGGCGCCAGCGCGGGAATACCATAGACCCGCAGCCGTGCCACCCCGCCATCGGGATAGATCCTGAGCCGGACATGGCTGATGAGACCGTCCGCGGCGCAGTCGAAGAAATGCTGGGCGCTCGGCCCGAGCGGGCTCGGCGCCAAAAGCTCCACCCATTCCGATGCCTCGTCGGGACCGTCAGGCGCAAGACAGCCCTCGATGGCGCAGGCCGTCGGATAGTTGCCGGTGAAGAAGGCGGTATCGACATCGAAACCGCGGATGCGGCCCGCGGTGGCGAGCGTGATCACGGCATGGTCATGGCCCGGGCCGCGCCGCCGCCGGGTTTCCCAGCCGTCCATCCATTTGCCATGCGCGTCATAGACGCCGGCATGGTAGACGGCGGGCTCGTCGGAGAGCAGGCGCGACAGCGGGCCGAAAAATTCGTCCGTCGCAGAAAGCCCCTTCGCACCGAGGCCGGCCGAGGCGAGGTTGATCGTTCCGCGCGCGAAGGCGGGCAGGGCGGCGGTCGACATGGCCGCGTCTCTCAGGCCGGCAGCAGCGCCTTGAGCCGCAGGTAACCGATGCGCTCCACCTGCTTGCAGGCGGTGGCGAATTCGGCGTCGCGGTCATGGGCGATGCGTTTTTCGAAGGCGGCGAGGATGCTGGCTTTGGTGTTGTCGCGCACGGCGATGATGAAGGGGAAGCCGAACTTCGCAACATAGCGCGCGTTGAGATCGGTGAAGCGAGCACGCTCCTCGTCCGTCAGGGCGTCGAGGCCGGCAGAGGCCTGCTCGTCGGTCGAGCTTGCCGTCAGGCGCTTGGCGGCAGCCAGCTTGCCGGCGAGATCCGGGTGGGCGACGAGCACGCCGAGGCGCTCCTCCTCGCTGGCGGCGCGGAACTGGAAGGCGAGCGCCGCGGCGAGGCCGATGGCGGTGTCGTTGGCCGGCGAAAGCTCGCCCGCCCAGGCGCGCTCGGCGATCCACGGCGAATGCTCGTAAATATCGCCGAAGCGTTTGACGAACGCCTCCTTCGGCATCTGCGAGGGGCGCTCGGCTTGCGGCTGCGGCGGGTGGGTCTTCGCCCAATGCTCGGCAATGTCGACGCGCCGGGGGATCCAGACCTTCTCATGGCTCTGGATGTAATGGATGAAGCGGGCCAGCGCCATGACGCGGCCGGGGCGGCCCATCAGGCGGCAATGCAGGCCGATGCTCATCATCTTCGGGCTGCCCGCCTTGCCTTCGGCATAGAGCGCGTCGAACGAATCCTTCAGATAGGTGAAGAACTGGTCGCCGCTGTTGAAACCCTGCGGCGTGGCGAAACGCATGTCGTTGGCGTCGAGCGTATAGGGAATGATCAGCTGCTGCTTGCCGTCGTGCTCGTACCAGTAGGGCAGGTCATCGGCATAGGTGTCGGAGATGTAGTCGAAGCCCCCGGCCTCGGCCACGAGATCGACCGTGTTGACCGAACAGCGGCCGGTATACCAGCCCCGCGGCCGCTCGCCGGTCACCAGCGTGTGCAGGCGGATGGCTTCGGCGATCGCTTCGCGCTCCTCCTCCGGCTTCATGTCCTTGTGCTCGACCCATTTCAGGCCGTGCGAGGCGATTTCCCAGCCGGCCTCGAGCATCGCGGCGACCTGGGCGGGCGAGCGCTGCAGCGCGGTCGCCACGCCATAGACCGTGACGGGCACGTTCTTTTCCGTGAGCAACCGGTGCAGGCGCCAGAAGCCGGCGCGAGCGCCGTATTCGTAGATCGATTCCATGTTCCAGTGGCGCTGGCCAGGCCATTGCGCGGCGCCGACGATCTCCGACAGGAAGGCTTCCGAGGCCGCGTCGCCATGCAGCACGCAGTTCTCGCCGCCTTCCTCGTAATTCAGGACGAACTGGACGGCGACGCGCGCATCGCCCGGCCACTGAGCCTTCGGCGGGGTCTGACCATATCCGTGCATGTCGCGGCAATATCGCATGGAACGCTCCTCCAAACGCTTTCGATTGCCAAATGCTAACCCGAAATTTGCGCGTGACATTCCTCAGGAAAATTTGAAAGTCTCGAACGATCTCACCGCTTTTCAGTGGATAAAGGGTGACGGATAGTGATGGCAGGCGTAGTGTGCTCGGGAGGAAAACATGCAGTCTCATAGCCAGGGAGCCGGGCGGCTCACGACCCACGTTCTGGATACGGCGCGCGGCAAGCCGGCAGAAGGCCTGCGCATCGATCTCTACCGGGTCGAGGGCGAGGCCTTCCACCTGATCAAGACCACGCAGACCAACGACGACGGCCGATGCGATGCGCCGCTGCTGTCCGGCGAGACCATGAAATCCGGCACCTACGAGCTGCGCTTCCACGCCGGCGACTATCTCGGCCGATCCGGCGATGGCCCGCTGTTCCTCGATATCATCCCGATCCGTTTCGGCCTTGCCGACGAGGGCGCGCATTATCATGTGCCGCTGCTCGTCTCGCCCTTCAGCTATTCCACTTACCGCGGGAGCTAATGCCATGGCGGCCCCAAAAATCCGCTCCGAACTGCGCTTCATCCTCAACGGTCAGGACGTCTCGCTGCGCGACGTCGCGCCCGACCAGACGCTGCTCGACTGGCTGCGCCTTTCCAAGCTGCTCAAGGGCACCAAGGAAGGCTGCGCCGAGGGCGATTGCGGCGCCTGCACCGTGCTGGTCGGCCGTCTCACCCCCTCCGGCGGCCTCGTCTATGAGGGCGTCAACGCCTGCATCCGCTTCATGGGCTCACTCGACGGCTGTCATGTCGTGACGGTCGAGCATGTCGCCGCCCGCGACGGCAAGCTGCATCCGGTGCAGCAGGCGATGGTCGATTATCACGGTTCGCAGTGTGGCTTCTGCACGCCGGGCTTCGTCATGTCGCTCTATGCGCTGTGGATGCAGACGCCGAACCCGAGCGACCGGGAGATCGAGACCGCGTTGCAGGGCAATCTCTGTCGCTGCACCGGCTACGAGCCGATCCTGCGCGCCGCCCGCGCCATTTCCAGCTACGGCGGGACGGACAAGGATCCGCTGCTTGTCGAGCGCGACGCGATGGTTGCGCGTCTCAAGGCGCTGAAGGACGGCGCCCGTGTCGAAATCGGCGAGGGTAAGAGCCGTTTCGTCGTGCCGGCTGACGTGGACGATTTCGCCACCGTTCTGGAGGCCGCGCCGACCGCGACGGTCGTCGCCGGTTCCACCGATGTCGGCCTCTGGGTCACTAAGCATATGCGCGATATCTCGCCCGTCGTCTTCATCGCCGGGCTGGACGAGCTGAAGTCCATTTCGGTCGCGGGCGACACCGTCACCATCGGCGCCGGCGTCACCTATACGGAAGGGTTGAAGACGCTCGCGAACCATGTGCCGGCGCTCGGCCCGCTCATCGAGCGCATCGGCGGCCAGCAGGTGCGCAACATGGGCACGATCGGCGGCAACATCGCCAACGGCTCGCCGATCGGCGACACGCCGCCGGCGCTGATCGCGCTCGATGCGACGCTGACCTTGCGCAAGGGCGCTAAGCGGCGCACCATCCGCCTGGAAGATTACTTCATCGCCTATGGCAAGCAGGATCGCCAGCCGGGCGAATTCGTGGAAGCGGTGCATGTGCCCGCGCCCGCCGCCGGCGAAAAATTCGCCGTTTACAAGGTGACGAAGCGGCGCGACGAGGACATCACGGCATCGCTCGGCGCCTTCCGCCTGGCGCTTTCGGCCGATGGCACCGTCATCGGCATCACCATTGCTTACGGTGGTATGGCGGCGACGCCGAAGCGCGCCTTCGCCGTCGAAAAGGCGCTTCTCGGCCAGAAATGGACCGAGGCGACGGTAGAAGCGGCCATGGAGAAATATGCGGAGGATTACACCCCGCTGACCGACATGCGCGCCACCGCCGAATACCGCGCTCTGGTGGCGAAAAACCTGCTGCTGCGGTTCTACACGGAAACGACCTCAGGCGCGGCATCCGCGCAAGTGTCCAGATACGAGGCTGCGTGAAGCCATGAACAAGCACACTCCCGATCTCAAGGCCGAGAAAATCGAAGGCGGCGTCCATGCCAGCGTACGCCACGATTCCGCGCACAAGCATGTCGCCGGAACCGCCGTCTATATCGACGACATCACCGAGCCGGCCGGCACGCTGCATGCGGGCCTCGGCCTCTCCACCGTCGCGCACGGCCTGCTGAAATCCGTCGATCTCTCGGCGGTTCGCGCCGCCCCCGGCGTCGTCGACGTGCTGACCTATGAGGACATTCCCGGCGTCAACGACATCTCGCCCTCGGGCATGCATGACGACCCGGTTCTGGCGGAAGGCAAGGTGCAGTTCCACGGCCAGCCGATCTTCTGCGTCATCGCGGAAACCCGCGAGGAGGCCCGCCGCGCCGCACGCCTCGCCAAGATCGAATATGAGGAACTGCCGGCCAATATCGATATCTGGAATCTCGACCAGACGACGCATCCCCAAGTCTTCCCGCCACTGACGCTGCAGCGCGGCGATGCGGCTGCTGCCCTTGAAAGTGCCCCGCGCCGGGTGAAGGGCCGCATGCGGCTCGGCGGCCAGGACCATTTCTATCTCGAGGGGCAGGTATCGCTAGCCATACCCGGCGAGGATGACGAGGTTCTCGTCCACTGCTCGACGCAGGGGCCGAGCGAGACGCAGCACATGATCGCGCATGCACTCGGCGTGCCGAGCAATGCGGTTGCGGTCGAAGTGCGCCGCATGGGCGGCGGTTTCGGCGGCAAGGAGACGCAGGCCAACCAGTGCGCGGCACTTGCCGCCATCGCCGCCAAGAAGCTCAACCGCGCCGTCAAGGTGCGGCTCGACCGCGACGAAGACATGGTCGCCACCGGCAAGCGGCACGATTTCGCCATCGATTACGATGTCGGCTTCGATGACGAGGGCCGCATCCTCGGGATCGACTACACGTTCGCTCTCCGGGCCGGCTTCTCGGCGGACCTCTCCGGCCCGGTGGGCGATCGTGCCCTCTTCCACTGCGACAACGCCTATTTCTACCCGCATGTGCACGCCAAGTCGGCGCTGCTACACACCAATACGGTATCGAACACGGCGTTCCGCGGCTTCGGCGGCCCGCAGGGCATGGTGGGCGCAGAGCGCGTCATCGACGAGGTGGCCTTCGCCGTCGGCAAGGACCCGCTCGATATCCGCAAGCTGAATTTCTACGACCCGATGGGCGTGGACGGCGAGCGCAACCTCACGCCCTATCACCAGAAGGTCGAGGACTGCATCATCCAGCGCATCGTCGCCGAGCTGGAAGAGAGCGCCGACTATGCCGGTCGCCGCAAGGCGATCCGGGAATTCAACGCGAACAGTCGCTTCATCAAGCGGGGCCTGGCGCTGACGCCGGTGAAATTCGGCATTTCCTTCACCAAAACGGAATCCAACCAGGCCGGCGCGCTGGTGCATGTCTACACGGACGGTTCCGTGCACATGAACCACGGCGGCACGGAAATGGGCCAGGGCCTGCACCTCAAGGTGGCGCAGGTGGTGGCGGAAGAGTTCCAGATCGATCTCGACCGGGTAAAGATCACCGCGACGACGACGGCCAAGGTGCCGAACACCTCGCCGACGGCCGCCTCTTCGGGTGCGGACCTGAACGGCATGGCCGCTCAGGACGCCGCGCGCCAGATCAAGGACCGGCTGATCGATTTCGCCGCCGAAAAATACCAGATTCCGCGCGATCAGGTGGTCTTCTTGCCGAACCGCGTGCGCATCGGCAATGCCGAGATTTCATTCAACGATCTCGTCAAGCAGGCCTATATGGCGCGCATCCAGCTTTCGGCGGCCGGTTTCTACAAGACGCCGAAGATCCATTGGGACCGCTCCAAGGGCCGCGGCCACGCCTTCTACTACTACGCCTATGGCGCGGCCTGCTCGGAAGTCTCCGTCGATACACTGACCGGCGAATATGTCGTCGAGCGCACCGACATCCTGCACGATACCGGCCGTTCGCTGAACAAGATCATCGATATCGGCCAGGTCGAGGGCGGCTTCATCCAGGGCATGGGCTGGCTGACGACGGAGGAACTGTGGTGGGACGGCAAGGGGCGGCTGCGCACGCACGCGCCCTCTACCTACAAGATCCCGCTCGCCTCGGATCGCCCGAAAATCTTCAACGTCAACCTCACCGACTGGTCGGAGGCCTACGAGCCGACGGTCCATCGCTCCAAGGCGGTCGGCGAGCCGCCGCTGCCGCTCGGCCTTGCCGTGCTGCATGCGCTGTCGGATGCGGTGGCGGCCGTGGCCGATCACACGATCTGCCCGCAGCTCGATGCGCCGGCAACGCCGGAATGCGTGCTGATGGCCATCGAGCGCCTCAAGGCCCGGAAGAAGGGGTAAAACGATGTCCGCCGCGCGCGAAGATATCAGGGATTTTCTGCGCCGGGCGCAGGCAGTCATCCTGGTGGAAGTGACGGGCGCGGCGGGGTCGACGCCGCGCGACACGGATGCCTTCATGCTGGTGTCGGAACGCGGCATCTTCGCGACGATCGGCGGCGGGCAGCTCGAATATATGGCGATCGACCATGCGCGGCGTGCGCTGCGCTTCAACGTCGCCGCCGAACCGATGAACGTGCCGCTCGGCCCGGAGATCGGCCAGTGCTGCGGCGGCCGGGTGGGGCTCTCCTTCACGGTGGTAACGCCGCTGATCGCCCGTGACCTGATCGCCCGCAGCGACCGTGAAATGGCCTCGCGCCCGCATGTCTATGTCTTCGGCGCCGGCCATGTTGGCGATGCGCTTGCCATGGCGCTGTCGCTTGCGCCGCTCCGCGTCATTCTGGTGGATACGCGCGAGGACGAGCTGATCGCCTCGACGGTGCCGCGCATCGAGACCTGCCTGACGGCGATGCCGGAAGCCGTGGTGCGCGATGCGCCCGCCGGCAGCAGCTTCGTGATCCTCACCCACGATCACGCGCTCGATTTCCTCGTCGCCGCCGAGGCGCTGAAGCGCCCGGATGCCGCCTATGTCGGCATGATCGGCTCGAAGACCAAGCGCGCCACCTTCCGCAACTGGCTGTCGCGCGAGGTGGGCCAGCCCGATCTCTTCGAAAACCTCGTCTGCCCGATCGGCGGCACGGCGGTGAAGGACAAGCGCCCGGCCGTCATCGCGACCCTTGCCGCCTCCGAGATCATGACGGCGGCGCTGACATGGTCTGCGAAGGGAACTCAGTCCTCGTCGGCCGTTTCAACTGCCGGCTCCTCGCCGAGCAGCTTGCCGATTAGCCGCTGACATCGCTCGGCCATGAAGTCGATCATCAGGCGCACCTTCGGGTCCTGAAACCGCTTGTGCGGATAGATGGCGGCGAGCTGGACGGAGGCGGGCGGGGTATCCTTCAGGATCTCCACCAGGCGGCCTTCGGTCAGATAGGCTTTCACCTCGAAGAGCGGCTTGTTGATGATGCCGCGACCTTCCAGCGCCCATTGCGTCAAGACGTCGCCATCGTCGCTGTCATAGGGGCCGCCGACTTCGAACTTGCGTGGGCCTTCGGGCGTGACGAGCGTCCAGAAATATTCCTTCGAGCCGGGATAGCGCAGCAGGAGACATTCATGCTTGTCGGCAATCAGCGCATCGGCATTCTTCGGCGTGCCGCGGCGGGCGAGGTATTCCGGCGAGGCGCAGAGCACGCGCTCGCATTTGAGGATGCCGCGCATGCGCAGGTTGGAGTCTTCCAGCACGCCGAGCTTGAATGCGACGTCGACGCCTTCGGCCAGAATATCGACATTGTGGTCCGACAGGCGCACGCGCACCTCGATATCGGGATACTTGTCGTGGAATTCGGGAATGCCCGAGGCGATCAGCCGGCGGCCGATGCCGAGCGGGGCGGTGATCCTCAGCGAGCCCTTGGGGTTGCGCGAGAGGTCGGCGATCGCCGCCTCCGCCTCGTTGACGGCCTCGATGATCTTGACCGCACCCTCGTAGAACACGCGGCCATGCTCGGTCGGCGAGAGCTTGCGCGTCGTGCGGTTGAACAGCCGCACGCCGAGATGACGCTCGAGTTCCTTGATGCGATTGCTGGCAACGGCGGGGGTGACGCGCTGGTCGCGCCCTGCCGCCGAGAGGGTACCGAGTTCGACCACGCGAACGAAGACACGCACATTATCGAGATAGGACATGGCTCTTTCTACCACATCGGCGTGTGGAGCAAAGAGGCGGTTATCTTCTAGTTTTTTTTGAAAGTGTTGGTGATTCGCCGGGATTTCCTAGAAAATAACTTGATGGCATTCATGTCCCCGAAAATCGGGAGGAGGTCCCCATGTATGAATACGCAATAGCCTGGGATTGGCTGATGTTTGCCGTCCGATGGCTGCACGTCATCACAGCCATCGCCTGGATCGGCTCGTCGTTCTATTTCGTCGCGCTCGACCTGGGCCTGAAGAAGCATCCCGGCCTGCCGGCGGGTGCGCATGGCGAGGAATGGCAGGTGCATGGCGGTGGTTTCTACCACATCCAGAAGTACCTCGTGGCGCCGGCCGCGATGCCGGAGCACCTCGTCTGGTTCAAGTGGGAAAGCTACGCCACCTGGCTCTCGGGCTTCGGCATGCTCTGTCTCGTCTATTATGCGGGTGCGGACCTCTACCTCATCGATCCGAACGTGCTGAACGTCTCCAAGCCGGTGGCCATCGCCATCTCGCTCGGTTCGCTCGCCTTGGGCTGGATCATCTACGATCTGATTTGCAAGTCGCCCTTCGGCAATGACAACACACGGCTGATGGTGGCGCTGTATTTCATCCTGGTCGCGGTCGCCTGGGGTTACACGCAGCTCTTCACCGGCCGCGCCGCCTTCCTGCATCTCGGCGCCTTCACGGCAACGATCATGTCGGCGAACGTATTCTTCATCATCATGCCGAACCAGCGCATCGTCGTCGCCGACCTCATTGCCGGCCGCACGCCCGATCCGAAATACGGCAAGATCGCCAAGCAGCGCTCCACGCACAACAACTACCTGACGCTGCCCGTGCTTTTCCTGATGCTGTCGAACCACTATCCGCTGGCCTTCGGCACGGAATTCAACTGGATTATCGCCTCGCTGGTCTTCCTGATGGGCGTCACGATCCGCCACTACTTCAACACCACCAGTGCCGGCACGGGCAATCCGACCTGGACCTGGCTCGTCACCGCCCTGCTCTTCGTTGCCATCATGTGGCTCTCCACGGTGCCGAAGATCCTGACCGGTGAAGCCGCCGATGCAAAGCTTTCGGCCACCCAGCAGACCTTCGTGACGGCGGAAGCCTTCCCGAAAGTGCGCGACACCATAGCGGGCCGCTGCGCCATGTGCCACGCCAAGGAGCCGGGCTGGGAAGGCATGGTCACGCCGCCCAAGGGCGTGACGCTGGAAACCGACGGCGATATCGCCAAGCATGCCCGCGAAATCTACCTGCAGGCCGGCCGTTCGCATGCCATGCCGCCGGCCAACGTGACCCAAGTCTCGGACGAGGAGCGCAAGCTCTTCGTCGCCTGGTACGAGAGCGCGGTCAGCGGGGAGAAGACCCAATGACCGAGCGCCTGATCCGCGGACGGGTGCTGACCTTCGTCGCCGAGCCCCAGGGCATCGACGACACGGCCTCCTATCGCTACTTCGAGGACGGTGCCGTCTTCGTGCGTGGCGGCAAGGTGGTGGACGCAGGCGATTATGCTGACATCAGCAAGCTTGCCGGCGCGGATGTCGAGGTGGCCGATCACCGACCCAACCTCGTTCTGCCGGGCCTTATCGATACGCATTTGCACTTCCCGCAGACCCAGGCGATCGCCTCCTATGGAGCGCAGCTTCTCGAATGGCTGAACACCTATATCTTCGTCGAGGAGCAGAAATTCGCTCAGGCCGCCCATGCGGCCGCCGTGGCGGAGCGCTTCATGGACGAACTCCTGTCGAACGGCACGACGACCGCCGTCGCCTATTGCTCGGTGCATCCCGAAAGCGTCGGCGCCTATTTCTCGGCGGCCGAAGCGCGCGGCATGCGCATGATCGGCGGCAAGGTGATGATGGACCGCAACGCGCCAGACGCGCTGCGCGACACCCCACAACAAGGCTATGACGAGACCAAGGCCTTGATCGAGAAGTGGCACGGCCGCGGCCGCGCGCTCTATGCGATCAGCCCGCGCTTTGCCATCACCTCGACGCCGGAGCAGATGGAGATGAGCCAGGCGCTCGTCGCCGAGCATCCGACCTGTTACGTGCAGACCCATCTTTCGGAAAACCACGACGAAATCGCCTTTGCGACCTCGCTCTATCCGGAAGCCAAGGACTATACGGACATCTATGCGCGCTATGGTCTCCTGAACGAGCGCATGCTGCTCGGCCATTGCATCCATCTGAGCGATCGCGAAATCGGCGTCCTTGCCGAGACCCGCAGCGTCGGCGTTTTCTGCCCGACCTCGAACCTCTTCCTCGGTTCGGGCCTGTTCGACCGCGACCGGTTCGACAAGGCGGGTGCGCGCTGGTCGGTCGCCACCGATGTCGGCGCCGGCACCAGCTTCTCCATGCTGGAGACGATGGATGAGGCCTACAAGGTGCTGCACCTGCGCGGCCAGAAGCTGACGCCGTTCAACTCTTTCTATCGCATGACGCTCGGCAATGCCCGCGCGCTCGGTCTGGAAAAGCAGATCGGCTCGCTGCATGCGGGTGCGGAGGCGGATATCGTCGTGCTTGATTCCAGCGGCAAGTCCGCGATGGAATACCGCATGCGCACGGCAAAATCGCTGCTGGAGGAGCTGTTCATCCTCCAGACCATGGGCGACGACCGCTGCGTGGCCGAAGTCTATGTCGCCGGCAAGCCGATGAAGGCCAAGGGCAAACGCGCAGCGAGCCGCTTCCTCGAAAACGCCTGATTATTTGACGGTGCAAACACCATTCGCGCCGCCGTGTCCGGTATAGGAGACGGCGGCCGAACCATCCGGGTTGATGGAGAGCGAAACCGTCACCCCGTGGCCCTTGGCCTCGTAGTAGCTGTCGTTGAAGACGTGCAGTTTCGCTTCCTTGCCGTTGATATAGACCGGCCCGCCTTCGTCGGCATGCACCTCGATATTGCCGGGGCATGTGGCGTTGACGAGCGGGATTTTCGCGAAAGCCGGGCTCGCGGCAAACAGGGCTGCGGCGGCAACGGAAAAATGCATCTTGGTCATCGGCAAATCCTTTCGTGATATCGCCGCCAGACTGGCCATCACGCCGGTGAAGTCAAGCGCGTTTCGCCCGCCCGCCCATCGCCTTGGTCAGTGCTTCCGCCGCGGCGCGGATGACCGGGCCGAAGGCTTCGATCTTGCTGTCGGGCAACCGGACGGCCGGGCCGGAGACAGAAATGCCGGCGACCGCCTCGCCATATTCATCGAAAATCGGCGCGGCCACGCAGCGCATGCCGAGCGTGTGCTCTTCGTCGTCTATCGACCAGCCGCGGGTGCGGATTGTCGCGATGTCCGCAAGCAGCGTCGGGATCGTGTCGCGGGTTTTGTCGGTGAAATGTTGAAGCGTACGGCCGGAGAGCAGCGCCTCGATGCGGGCATCGTGCCAGGTCGAGAGGATCGCCTTGCCGATGCCCGAGGCATGGATCGGCCCGCGCCGGCCGGGGCGAAAAAAGGCGCGCATTGGTGCATGGCTCTCGACCTGCGATATGAAGACCACGTCACCGTCGTCCTCGATGGCGATGTTGGCGGTCTCGCCGCAGCCTTCCATCAGCTGCTTGAGGAAGGGCCGGCTGATCGTGCCGAGCTTGCGGAAACGCAGATAGGCGGTGCCGATCTCGAAAGCCTTGACGCCGATCGTCCAGGCGCCGGTCTCGCCGTCATGGGTCACCATGCCGTGTTGGGCAAGCGAGGTCAGCAGCCGGTGTACCGTCGAGGGCGCCATGCCGGACTGGTCGGCAAGGTCGCTGAGACCGGCGCCATCCGCCTGCGCCACCAGATCCAGCAGTTTCAGGCTTCTGTCCAGCACCTGCACAGAGGACGGTGCCGCGTCCGCCGCCGGTTTGCGGCCAGGCCGCCCGCGTGTCTTTTCCTGATGCTCCGCCATGCCCCGTTCCTGTCTCGTCGCCGTTGCCGGCCCCCTCATCCGCCTGCCGGCACCTTCTCCCCGCGGGGAGAAGGACAAGAGCCGCAACGTTTCCTTCCCCCTCTCCCCCACGGGGAGAAGGTGGCCCGGAGGGCCGGATGAGGGGGCTTGCAGTACGCCGCTCGTCCCCACCGGTCATCATTCCATATCTCGCCCGCGTCGATTGTTCCAGATTCGTTGAAAATGTTTATTTCCATCTGATGGGATTGATTTCCATTTATTGATTGCGCCCGGCGTCAGATGCGCTACCTTCCATCCCAAGAGACGGAGGAAAAACCCATGGCAAAAATGCGTGCTGTCGATGCAGCGGTACTGGTTCTGGAGAAGGAAGGCATCGATTGCGCCTTCGGCGTTCCGGGTGCTGCGATCAATCCCTTCTATTCGGCGTTGAAGGCGCGCGGCACGGTTCGCCACGTCCTGGCCCGCCACGTCGAAGGCGCCAGCCACATGGCCGAGGGTTACACCCGCGCCCGCGCCGGTAATATCGGCCTGTGCATCGGCACCTCGGGTCCTGCCGGCACCGACATGATCACCGGCCTCTATTCGGCCCAGGCCGACTCGATCCCGATCCTCTGCGTCACCGGCCAGGCACCCCGCGCCCGCCTCGACAAGGAAGATTTCCAGGCGGTCGACATCGCCAAGATCGCTGCCCCCGTCACCAAATGGGCCGTCACCGTCATGGAACCGGGCCTGGTCCCCTACGTCTTCCAGAAGGCATTCCACACCATGCGCTCGGGCCGTCCCGGTCCGGTCCTCGTCGACCTGCCGATCGACGTCCAGCTCGCCGAGATCGAGTTCGACATCGATGCCTACGAGCCGCTGACGCCCTACAAGCCGGCCGCGACCCGCGCCCAGGCCGAAAAGGCCCTGACGATGCTCAACGCGGCAGAGCGCCCGCTGATCGTCGCCGGCGGCGGCATCATCAATGCGAACGCTTCCGACCTGCTGGTCGAGCTTGCCGAAATCACCGGCGTTCCCGTCATCCCGACCCTGATGGGCTGGGGCGCGATCCCGGACGATCATCCGCTGATGGCCGGCATGTGCGGCCTGCAGACCTCGCACCGCTACGGCAATGCGACGCTGCTCGCCTCCGACTTCGTCTTCGGCATCGGCAACCGCTGGGCCAACCGCCACACCGGCAATATCCCGACCTATACGGAAGGCCGCACCTTCGTTCACGTCGACATCGAGCCCACCCAGATCGGCCGCGTCTTCACGCCGGATCTCGGCATCGTCTCGGACGCCGGCGCCGCCTTGCAGGTCTTCGTCGAGGTTGCGACTGAATGGAAGGCCACCGGCAAGCTGCGTGATTGGACGGATTGGGCCAGGGAATGCCAGGACCGCAAGCGCACCATGCTGCGCAAGACACATTTCGACCAGATGCCGCTGAAGCCGCAGCGCGTCTATGAAGAAATGAACAAGGCTTTTGATCGCGACACCTGCTACGTCTCGACCATCGGCCTTTCGCAGATTGCCGGCGCGCAGTTCCTGCACGTTTACAAGCCGCGCAACTGGATCAACTGCGGCCAGGCCGGCCCGCTCGGCTGGACGCTGCCGGCAGCGCTCGGTGTGCGCGCCGCCGATCCGGACCGCAAGATCGTCGCTCTCTCGGGTGACTACGACTTCCAGTTCATGATCGAGGAACTGGCCGTCGGCGCCCAGCACAAGCTGCCCTACCTGCATGTCGTCGTGAACAACTCGTATCTCGGCCTCATCCGCCAGGCCCAGCGCGGCTTCAACATGGACTTCGAAGTCTCGCTTGCCTTCGACAACATCAATGCAACGGGCGATTCGGAAGCCGGCTACGGCGTCGACCACGTCGCGGTCGCCGAAGGTCTCGGCTGCAAGGCGATCCGGGTGCGCAGCGCCAACGAGTTCCAGGAAGCTTTCAATACGGCCGAGAAGCTGATGAAGGAACACCAGGTCCCCGTCGTCATCGAGTTCATCCTCGAGCGCGTCACCAACATCGCCATGGGCGCCGATATCAACGCTGTCGTTGAGTTCGAGGAATTGGCAGAACGCGGCGAAGATGCACCCACCGCGACGCTTGCCGCACTGCTGGATTGATTACAAACATTTCCAGGAAAAGTGCGAAGCGGTTTTCCGTCCGGAAATGCGAAAGAATAGGAGAAGACAATGCCGAAATTTGCGGCCAACCTGACCATGCTCTTCAACGAGGCGCCCTTCATGGAGCGCTTCGCGCTCGCCGCCAAGGCGGGTTTCGAAGGGGTCGAATATCTCTTCCCCTACGATTTCGACAAGGACGCGATCCGCGCCGAACTCGACAAACACGGCCTGACGCAGGTGCTGCACAACCTGCCGGCCGGCAACTGGGCCGGCGGCGAGCGCGGCATCGCGGTCCTGCCGGATCGCGTCGACGAATTCCGCGAAGGCGTGGCCAAGGCCATCGACTACGCGACGACGCTGGGCTGCAAGCAGATCAACTGCCTGTCGGGCATCGCACCGGCCGGTGTTTCGGACAGCGTGCTGCGCGCCACCTTCGTCGCCAACCTGAAGCTCGCCGCAAGCGAACTCGGCAAGCACGGCATCAAGCTCCTGATCGAGCCGATCAACCATTTCGACATTCCGGGCTTCTACCTGAACACCCCGGACCAGGCGGCCTCGATCATCGCGGAGGTCGGTTCCGACAACCTCTACATCCAGTACGACCTCTACCACCAGCAGCGCACCGAGGGCGAGCTGATCGGCACGTTCAAGAAGCACCAGGCGCAGATCGTCCACGTGCAGCTTGCCGACAATCCCGGCCGCAACGAGCCGGGCACCGGCGAGATCGCCTATCCCTTCGTGTTCAAGACGCTCGACGCGCTCGGCTACGACGGCTGGATCGGCTGCGAATACAAGCCGCGCAAGAACACCGAGGAAGGCCTCGGCTGGCTGGCCGAAGTCGGTCGCTAAACCACAAATTCTGATTGGGAGTAAACATCATGGCAAATATCGGTTTCATCGGCCTCGGCATCATGGGCACCCCCATGGCGCGCCACCTGCAGAATGCCGGCCACACGGTCATCACCTCGAAGTTCTTCATCCCGCCGCACAAGGACCTGGTCGATAACGGCCTGCAGATCGTCGACAGCCCCAAGGCGCTGGCCGAGACCGTCGACACGATCATCCTCATGCTGCCCGACACCCCGGAAGTGCAGGACGTCCTGTTCGGTGAGAACGGCGTCGCCTTCGGCCTCAAGGCCGGCAAGCTCGTCATCGACATGAGCTCGATCTCGCCGATCGCCACCAAGGAATTCGCCAAGAAGGTCCGTGAAACCGGCGCTGAATATGTCGACGGCCCGGTCTCGGGCGGTGAAGTCGGCGCCAAGAACGCCTCGCTCTCCATCATGGCCGGCGGCTCGCAGGAAAGCTTCGACCGCGCGCTTCCGCTCTTCCAGCTGATGGGCAAGAACATCACGCTCGTCGGCGATTGCGGCGACGGCCAGGTGACCAAAGTCGCCAACCAGATCATCGTGGCCCTCACCATCGAGGCCGTTGCGGAAGCGCTCGTCTTCGCATCCAAAGCCGGCGCCGACCCGGCCCGCGTCCGGGAAGCGCTGATGGGTGGCTTCGCCTCCTCGCGCATTCTCGAAGTGCATGGCGACCGCATGGTCAAGCGTACTTTTGATCCTGGCTTCCGCATCTCGCTGCACCAGAAGGACCTCAACCTGGCGCTCCAGGGCGCCAAGGCGCTGGGCGTTTCGCTGCCCAACACCGCCTCGACGCAGGAACTCTTCAACCAGTGCGCCGCCCATGGCGATGCCGGCCTCGATCACTCAGGTCTCGTCACGGCGCTGGAGCGCATGGCGAACCACGCCGTCGCTTGACGACGGCCTGACCGGGCGGGGAGGGGAGCCCCGCCCGGTCACCCCTTCTGGAGGAGACATGACCCTCATCCCGCCGCGCCTTCTCTCATCGGGGAACGGTGCGGCTTGCGGATGAGGGGTTATGTTTTATAAGACCTGCGCACCGCAGACTTGGAGGAACCCGATGCCCGCTATCGCAGACCCGCGCGCCTTTCTCAAAAATTTGTTCTCCATTGCGGTCGCCGCCGCCGATCCGGACAAGGTGCTCGCCGCCAACCTGCCGGAAAAGCCGAAGGGCCGCACGGTGGTGATCGGCGCCGGCAAGGGCGCCGCGCAGATGGCCCGCGCCTTCGAGCGCCTGTGGGATGCGCCGCTGACCGGCGTGATCGTCACGCGATACGGCTATGCCGTCCCGTGTGAGCGCATCGAGGTTTTGGAAGCCGCCCATCCCGTGCCTGACGACAGTGGCCTGCTCGCCTCCGGCCGGCTGATGGCCGCCGTGCGTGGCCTGACCGAAGACGACCTCGTCGTGGCGTTGGTCTGCGGCGGTGGCTCCGCTCTCCTGCCGGCCCCGGCCGGCGATCTGACGCTCGCCGACGAGATCGCCGTCAACAAGGCGCTGCTCGCCTCCGGTGCGCCGATCAGCGCCATGAACGCCGTGCGCAAGCAGGTCTCGCGCATCAAGGGCGGCCGGCTTGCCGCGCTTGCCCATCCGGCCCGCGTCGTCTCGCTGGTCGTGTCCGATATTCCCGGCGACAATCCGGCGCTCGTCGCCTCCGGCCCGACCATTGCCGACGCCACCACGCGCGCCGACGCGCTGCGCCTCATCGAGCGCTACCGCCTCGACCTGCCGGAAGCCGTGATGCGCCATATCCAGGGCGGCAAGGACGAGCCGCCGCTGCCGACCGACGCCTGTTTTGCCCGCAACGAGGTGAAGCTGGTCGCCTCCGCCGCCGTGTCGCTGGAGGCCGCCGCCGATGCGGCGAAGAAGGCTGGCGTCGAAGCCGTCATCCTATCCGATGCCATCGAGGGCGAAGCCTCGGAAGTCGGCCGCGTGCATGCCGCCATCGCTGCCGAAGTCGTGCGCCGCGACCGGCCGTTCAAGAAGCCGGTCGTCATCCTCTCGGGTGGTGAGACCACTGTGACGATCAAGGGCAAGGGCAAGGGCGGCCGCAATGGCGAGTTCCTGCTGTCCTTCGCCTGCGCCGCCGATGGCCTCGAAGGCCTCTACGCGCTTGCTGCCGACACGGATGGCATCGACGGTTCGGAGGACAATGCCGGCGCCTTCGCCGACGGCACCACCGTCGCGCGCCTTGCCGACAAGGGCAAGGATGCCGCGGAGTTCCTGTCGCGCAATGACAGCTGGAGCGCCTTCGATGCGCTCGGCGACCTCTTCGTGCCGGGGCCGACGGGCACGAACGTCAACGACTTCAGGGCGATCCTGATACAGTAGCCCGAACGAAAACAGCCCCGGCAAGCCGGGGCTGTTTTGCTATAGGCGGTCCTTTTCCTCCCCACCAACGTCATCCTCGGCCTTGAGTCGAGGATCCACGCCCCACTCGCAGCGGGTGGATGCTCGGGTCATGCCCGATCAGGCAGCCGGCTGCTTGGTCTTGCGCAGGTAGGGCAGCACCGTGTCGAAGGAGCCGAAGCGGGCGATGGCGTCCTCGTTGGAGACGGCGGCGGTGATGATGACGTCGTCGCCCTGCTGCCAGTTGGCTGGCGTTGCCACCTGGTGCTTGCTGGTGAGCTGGATCGAATCGATGGCGCGCAGGATTTCCGCAAAATTGCGGCCCGTCGTCATCGGATAGGTGAGGATCAGCTTGATCCTCTTGTCCGGGCCGATGACGAAGACGGAGCGGACCGTCGCGTTGTCGGCGGGCGTGCGGCCGTCGGAGCTGTCACCGGCGGCGGCCGGCAGCATGTCGTAGAGCTTGGCGACCGCCAGGTCCTTGTCGCCGATCAGAGGATAGTCGACGTCGAAGCCGGTGGCGGTGCGGATGTCGGCCTTCCACTTGGCGTGGCTGTCGACCGGATCGACGGAGATGCCGATGATCTTGACGCCACGCTTGCGGAACTCGCCCTCGATGCCGGCCATGGCGCCGAGCTCGGTGGTGCAGACCGGGGTGAAGTTCTTGGGGTGCGAGAAGAGCACGGCCCAGCCATTGCCGATCCACTCATGGAAATTGATCGTGCCGGCAGTGGTTTCGGCGGTGAAATCAGGAGCGATGTCGTTGATGCGAAGGCTCATGGGATGGTCCTCTCTGTCGTGCGCGATCGCAGGCAGAGCCCGCGAAAAGTGTATCCAGGCGGCTCAATAGACCGAAAATCTCCGATTGCCTATAGCGGCTGGGCCCCGGCGAGGGAGGGGCGGGGAGCGCATCTTTGCGCCGTTTCCGCCGCTGGAAAGAAGGCTTTCGGCGACTCCTGAATCGCACGCCAAACCGTTCCGCCAAGTCGCTTGCGAATGGAAAGGTGATTTTATTTCTTGGGAAGCTCGAAATAGGCGCTATTCGCCGATTTCGGCGCGCCCGCTGGTCAGATCGACGATCAGCCGCAGCGTCTCTTCCGCCCGCTCCGAGGGAATGCGGAAGAACAGGCGCGCGCCGCTGTCATGGAAAACCTCGTCGTCGATCATCAAGCCCGGCAGCGCTGCAAGCCGCGCCTTGACGAGGGCGAGGTCGGAAAAGCCGAGCGAGACGGAAAGCGCCGCACGCTCGACATACTCCGTCTTGGCAGCGGCGCGCAGGCAAAGCGCCGCCGTGCCGCCATAGGCGCGCATCAGCCCGCCGCTGCCGAGAAGAATACCGCCGAACCAACGCGTGACGACCACCAGCGTGCGGTCCAGCGCCTGCCCGTCGATGGCCTGCAGGATCGGCTTGCCCGCGGTACCGCTCGGCTCGCCGTCGTCGCTGAAGCGATAGGCCTGGCCGATGCGCCAAGCCCAGCAATTGTGACTTGCCGAGAGGTCGGAAACCCCCGCTATCAGCGCTTTCGCCTCCGCCTCGGTCTCGACCGGGCAAGCAATCGCCAGAAACCGGCTCTTGCGGATTTCCTGCTCGAAATGCTCGGTCTGGTCCAGCGTGTACAAGGGGGCAGCGTCCATTCGGGTTATTGCCTCCTAGCCGTTCGGAGGGCTCGCCGGCAAGTGCAGAATAATGCACCAATTCTATAGACTATTGACAGCCGCCACGATTTCGCCATCATGTTTGCCGGGACGTTAAAAACGGGAATTGCACATGATGTATCTCGGCGGCGTGACGCTTGGCTATTTCAACCTCTATCCGGTCGGCTTCCAGCCCAAGGACGAACAATCCGCGCAGGCCGACACGGCCGGCAGCGTCACCGAGGAGCGCCTGCCCCTCGAAGGCAGCCGCCTTTCTTCGGCCCGGCGCCAGGTGCAATGGCCGCTGCACGTCTTCTTCTGACGACCCATACGCACCTACAGGAAATGATGGATGAATTCCTGTCGTCGGGTTTGACGGCCCGATCGGAGACGCAACGCATCGGCTGGCTATTCCCGGTAGCGTTCATCCTGGGTTAAGGTTTTGTAGACAAATTGCGTGAGACGGCGGAAGACCGCCACGTCGGCGCTATCATCGATCGTTTGCAAGGCCTGCTCATGTTTCCGGACGATCCGGTTTTCCTCCTGTCGATGATTGTCGCGACGCTCGGCCGTTCCAGTGAACTCGATGTGCTCTTCGCTTCGCTTGCCGCCTTCGGCCGGCGCGATTTCGAAGTCATTCTCGTCGACCAGAACAAGGACGACCGGCTCGTTCCCATCGTCGCCGGCTGGGCCGACCGCCTGACGATCCGCCATCTGAGGACCGACCGCGCCGGCGTCTGCCGAGCCCGCAATCTCGGCGCTGCCGAGGCGCGCGGCACATGGCTGATCTTTCCGGACGACGATTGCTGGTATCCCGCCGATCTCCTGAAGCGCTTCGACGCCATCTCCGCTGCCGAGCCTGCGGATTTCTACTGCGGACGGGCCGTCAATGCCGAAGGCGAGACCATCATGGGACGGTTTTCGCTGGAGCCGCAGCCGATCGTGCGGGACAATGTCTGGACGACGCTGATCGAATGGATGCTGTTCGTCCGCCGCGAGGCCTTCGCCAAGGCGGGCGGCTTCGATGCGCGCATCGGCCCCGGCTCCGGCACGCCCTGGGGAGCCTATGAGGTGCAGGACCTTGCCCTGAACCTCTTGTCGAACGGCGCGAAGGGCCGTTACGACCCCGCGCTCACCGGGCACCATCCCGATGATCGCCTGCTCGCCGAAACGCCGGACGGCGCGCGGAAAATGCGCATCTATGGTGCCGGTCTAGGCTACGTGATGCGCAAACATGGTTACCGCTTTCTGGATTACCTGCCTCATCTCCTGCGCCCCATCGCCGGCATGGCGGTCTTTACGCTGACCGGCCGCGCCGCGCGTGCCCGTCGCTCGCGGGAAATCCTTGCCGGCCGCTGGTCCGGCTGGCGCACGGCCCCCTCGGGAACGACGATATCTTAAGGGTTTCGCTCTAGCGTTTCCCGCTGAAGAACCGCGGCGTTTCCGCGGTCGCATGCGGCGGATGGAACGACCGATGAGCAAGGGCATCATGTCCAATTCGATCATGAACGCGGCGGCGGGAATGCTGCTGCTGGTGACGGGCTTTGCCTGTTCGATCCTCGTGGCGCGCCTGCTCGGGCCGGAGGCGAACGGCACGATCGCCTTCGCGCTGTGGATCGGTGCCACCGGTGCGCTGGTCGCCGAGCTCGGTACCGGAGTCCTTTTGCTGCGCCTCCTGCCGCAATTGAAGGCGCGCGGCGTCGACGAGGCGGGCCGGCGCGGCTTTGCCGCCTATCTCGCACTGCCGGTCATCGCCTCCACCCTCCTGCTCGTCGCGCTCTATTTCGGCCTCGCCTTCAAGACCCCGCTGCTCTACGGCACGGATGTCACGACGGGCATCGTCGTGCTCACGGCCGCCCTGCTGCTGATCCAGTCGATCGGCTCGTTCTCCAAGAATTTCCTGATCGGCGAGCAGCGCGTCGGCACCTTCTTCCGCATCACGGCGCTCTCGTCTCTGCTCCAGATGGCCTTCGTCGTCGTCGGCGCTGTTTTCTACGGCATCGATGGCGCGCTGTTCGGCTACATTGCCGGCCAGTGCGTGCAGTTCCTCTACACGCTCGGCCTGTTCGGCGCGCGCCGCGACAATGCCGGCTATCGACGCCGCTATCTGCTCGCCACCTCGGCGGTGCTGTTTTTCGAATATGTCGTCAGCGCCGTCTTCTTGAGCCGCCCGGAACTGTTCTTCCTGCAGCATTTCCGCTCGCTCGGCGAGGTCGGTTATTATGCCGTGGCGCTGTCGCTCGCCAATCTGGCGCTGCAGCTTCCCGTACAGTTGACGGGTAGCCTGCTGCCCTACTATGCAGAACGGCGCGAAGCCTCAGGCGGCACAGTGCATGTCGCGGTGTTCGACGGTGTGGTGCGCAGCTTCGCCTATATCACTTTCCCGCTGTGCTTCGGCCTTGCGGCCATCGCCCACCCGCTGGTAACGGCGGTCTATGGTGCGCCATTTGCCGAGGCCGGGCTGATCGTCGCAATCCTCGCGGCAGGCTCGCCGGCCTATGTGCTCGGCCAGCTCATCACGCAATATCTCTACTCCATGGACCGGGTGAAAATCCGGCTTGCCGCCTCCGGCATCGGCGCGACGCTGATGGTCATCGGCTGCCTGCTCGTCGTGCCGACCTGGGGCGGGGCGGGAGCGGCGACCGTGCGCGGCGTGGTCTTTGCCGTAATCGCCGTTTTGCTTCTGACCGGCGTCGGCCGCGGCGCCATGTCGGCGCAGCTGCCGGGCGTGTTGATCAAGGTGGCGCTGGCGGGCGCGGGCTGCGGCCTCGCCGCCTGGCCGGTCGCCGAGGAGATCGGCGGTTTTGCGGGCGTTGTCGCGGGTATCCTGGCCGGCGCCATCGCCTATGCGGCGCTGCTGCGCCTGTTGCGCGCCGTGCCACCGGAAGACGGCGCAGTCATTGACGGCATGCTGAAATCGCTGCCCATGAAACCCGGCCGCATCGCACGCCGTCTGCTGGCCTTCGTGGTGCCGATGCCGGCCGCCCAGCCGGCGGGGGAATGAGGGGGCGTATGTATTCGGGCGAGGAGAAGACAAAGGCGAAGTCGGAGCAGATCGTCAGATCCGCCTGGCATTCCGGTGAGGCGGCGCATCCCGTCGTTTTTGGCGCAACCGTCGGCCTCTATACGCCGCCGGCGGCCGGAAGCCTGCTCTCGGATGCCGCCGTGCTGTTTCTCAGCCCCTGGGGGTTCGAGGAAATGTGCACGCGAAAACTCTGGCGTCTGCTGGCCGAGCGCGCCGCGACGCTGGGTCTCGCCAGCCTGCGCTTCGATTATCCGGGGACCGGCGATGCGCTCGATCTTTCAGAGCCCGCCGATCTCGCGGCTTGGGACGACGCCATCGTCGAGGCGGCTCGCACGCTGCGTCGCTTTTCCGGCGCCCGCCGGCTGGTCCTGATCGGCCATGGCCTCGGCGCGACCTTCGCCGCGCGGCTGGGCACGGCACTTGGCGCCGATGCCGGCGTGCTGATGGCGCCCGTCGTCAGCGGCCGTTTCTATCTGCGCGAACTCTCCGCCTGGTCGAAGATGGTCGATGAAGGCCTGGGCCTGCGGCAGGAGCAGCGCATCACCGAAGGCACTGCCATTGCCGGCCTCGTCCTGCCGGAAAAGATCGCCGAGACGGTACGCGGCTTCAATCTCGAACGGCTGGAGGCCCAGCCCTTCGGCAGGGCGCTCGTCGTGGAGCGGCCGGGGCGGGAGAAGGATGCGGCATTCGCCGCCCATCTCGCCACGCTGGGTACTGCGGTCTCCCGTTTGGACTATGCCGGCTATGACGATCTCGTTTCCAACCCCACGCTGGCGCATCAGCCGCTGGCGGTGATCGAGGGTGTTGCGGAATGGCTCGCGCAGCTTGCCTATAAAGGCGCGAATGCGGACGCGCCGGAGCCTTTGCCTGTCACGGTCCATCTGGCCGGTCAAGGTTTTGTCGAGGAGCCGCTGCGGTTCGGTGACAATGCCCGGCTGTTCGGCACGCTCTGCCTGCCGGATGGTCCGCGCCGTGGCGCCACGGTCCTGCTGTTCGGCACGGCCTATGACCGGCAGGCCGGCTGGGCGCGGGGCGTGACGGAAACGGCGCGGCACCTGGCCGGAAACGGCGTTGCCTCGCTACGCTTCGATGCCGCGAATGTCGGTGACAGCCCGCCGGCTCCGGCTGCACCCGAGCAGGTGCAATACAGTGACACACAACTGGCCGATGCCCGCTCCGCCGTTGATCTGCTTGAGAAACGCGGTCTCGGACCGGTCGTGGCGGCGGGGCGGTGCAGCGGCGCCTATCTCGCCTTCCGCGCCGCCGTCGATGACCGCCGTATCGCCGCCGTCGTGCCGGTCAATGCCTATACGTTCCGCTGGGATCCCGACATGTCGGTCGACGAGGCGCTCAAGGTCAATCCGCGCTCGCTCGACGACTATCGCCAGCGCCTGTTCGATCCGGCGACCTTCCGCCGGCTTTTCGCCGGAGAGATCAATCTCGGTCGGGCGCTTTCCAATGTCGGCCTGCAGATTCTGCGCCGGCTTGTCGCGCTGGCACCCGGTCTTTTCGGCCGCTTCACCCGCGCCGGCCGGCTGAGCCTGGCGGCACATGGCGATTTCCACGGTCTTGCGGCCCGCGAGGTTCCCGTCCTGCTGATCTACAGCGAAGGCGATGTCGGGCTGGAGCGCCTGAAGATGGATTTCGGCCGCCGGGGTCTCTCGCACCAAGGCAATGTCAGGGTTGAGACGATCCCTGACGCCGATCACAACCTGTCGCCGCCACAGGCGCAGGCGGCCTATCGCGCGCTGCTGCTCGATGCGGCCCTGAAGGCCGGCTGATTTTTTAGAAGGAAATAACGGTTTCCGCGCCGATGCCGCGGATGGTGCCCTGCGGTTTTGCCGCAGGGTCGGTGCCGATGCGCGGCGAGAGCCTGATCGGCTTGACTCTGCCCGGCGCCAGATGGAACCAGCTGTCGTCGGCCACAAAACCCTCCGCCTCGATGGCGACGGACTGAACGAAGCGGTCCGTCGAGAGATCGAGTACCCAGCCCTCCGCATCCTGCCGCAGCTCTGCGGAAAGCAGGGACGTCGCCATCGCTTTCGCCCGGCCGCGTGGAAAATGGAAGGCTTCGGCCACCATCCGCCCCTCGCCATCGACCAATCGGCCGACCGTGACGTCATGGGCGGGCGGGCCGAAGCGGAAGGCATAGGTCGTGTCGAAGAATGCGCCGAAGAGGTCGGTCGCCGGCATCGTCAGGGCGGAATGCGGGGCGAGCGCCACGTCGCGCTTGCCGGAAACGACGGTCTGCCGGCCATGGCGCAGGCAGGCGAGTTCCAGCGTCAGCTGCTGTTCACAGGCGCTTTCATTGAGGACATGCACGTCGAGGCCGTTCGTGCCCTCGTCCGACAGCGTGACCTGCACGGGCCGAAACGCACGACGCAGCGCATGCCAGGCCGATTTCGGCAGGCCCGTCGCATCGACAATGCCCCAGCCGGCACCGGGCAGGAGGTCCTGATAAGTCCAGACCAGCGCGCCGTTACAGGTCGACTGTTCGCGCCGCCATTCGGTAAAGGTCGCTTCCATCACCTCGGCGACTGCGGCGCGGGAGAGATCAAGATAGCGCGAAGGGTCTTCACGGCGCAGGCGGGCGGGGTCTTCTTCATAGAGCAGGCCGAGATAGTGGTCGCGCACGTCCTCGAAGTCCCAGGAGGCGCCACGGTCGCGCGGTACGCGAGCCTTCCAGCGCGGATCATGCACGGCAGGCACGGGCAGGTGCGTGTCGAGCGTCTCCTGCTCCGGCACATTGGCGAAGGCGAGGCTTTCGGCGGCGAAGCGCACTTCCGCGCGGCGTGCATCCTCCAGCGGCCGGCAATAGGCGCCGACGCCGTAGTAGTGCGCCACACCGGCATTCGGCGCGAAGGGCATGGCGCCCCCGCTCGGGGAATTCTCGACATAGGGCACGTCGGGGCGGTGCGCCGCGACGAGCGCCGGCAGGATGTCGAGCGTCCACGGCCCGGCCCAGGCCGCCTGCGGCAGGCCGAGCATCCCCGCCTGTTGATCGATTTCGCTGCCGCCGCAGAGCACGGCGAGCGAGGGCGAGGCGGCAGTGGCGTCGAGGAACTGCGAAACTTCCGCCTGCACAGTCGCGACGAAGGCCGGGTCGTTTGCCGGATAATCGAAATTTGCGAACTGGAAATCCTGCCAGACGAGAATGCCGAGCTCATCGCACAGCGCGAAGAAGTCCGGCGTCTCATAGGCCATGGTACCGCCAATGCGTAGCATGTTCATATGGGCGTCGGCGGCGAGCTTGAGCAGCGGCTCATAGCGGTCGCGCGTGCCCGGCAGATCGACGATATCGGCATTGGTCCAGACCGCGCCGCGGCAGAAGATTTTGACACCGTTGACGAAAAGCGCAAAGTCGCGGCCGTCGGCGCCACGGTCGATCTCGATGCGGCGGAAGCCGCACCGGCCGAGTTTCTGGCGTACGCCATCCATCACGAGGGAAATGTCGTGCAGGACGGGTGTTCCATGGGTGTGCGGCCACCAAGCCTCGACGCCGGGGATGGTGAGGCTCGCGCTGAAGCTGCGTTCGCCGTTCGGGATCGCTTCCACGGAAACGCCGGCGCATTCCACGACCGGTGCCATCGCACTGTCGAGTGTGAAGCCGATCTCCAACTGACCCTTGCCGTTTTCATGAAGGCGCGCAGAGAGGCGGATATCGGTCGCGATGGCAGGTGTCGGGCGGGTGAGGCGCACCGGCCGCCATGGACCGGATGCATGGACCTCCGGGCACCAGCCGGGCATGCGGCCGAGCAGGGTGGTGCGCACGAGACGCAGGCCCTGCGGCGTGATCATCTGCGGGCGCCAGCGGGCACGGGGGCCGCGCTTTTCCAGATGCGGCTTCAGCGCACGAAAGCAAAGGGCAAGGTGGTCGTTGCCGGTCAGCGTGACGGGAAGCGCATGGCGCACGAACATGCTGCCGGAGGACAGGGCAAGCGCGCCGTTCCACCAGATCTCGGTGATCGTGGCGAGGCCATCGAAATGCAGCACGGCCTCGCCTGGCGCCTCGCTCGAGAGGTCGAGCACGTACCAGGCGTCGAGATGGTCGAGCGGGACGGGGGCGGTGCGGTCGAAGCGGCCGGCGCGTTCCAGCGCACCGGCGACCGTGCCGGGCACGGGGGCATCGAGAAAGTCGGAAAGGTTTTCCAGCGCGGCCGGGTCGGCGGCAGCATTGGCCGCTGTCAGCGCCATGCGCCAGCCGGTGGAAAGCGCCTTTCCGGTCTCGGACATCACGTCTTCCTTAAGTCAATACGGGCTTCAGTCGATGCGGGTGGCCAATTCAGCCATCAGTGTATCCCACGCTTCGATCGCCGGATCGAGCGCTGTCGCCAGCGGATCGAATTTCCGACGCGTCACGGCGCGGGCGAGCTGGAACTGCACCGACTTCGCCGTCTCCGAAATCTTGCGCGCGGCATCGCCGCCGTCGAAGCCGAGCCAGTCGAGATGGCTGCCGGCCAGCTCGAAATTGGCGCCGAGCTGGCGCAGCGTGTTGAAGGCGTATTTGTGGAAGAAGCCGAAGGGGCGATCCGCCACCACCTCGACCTGCTTCGGGAACACCTTCGCGAAGGCCGCAACCGGGTTTTCTGTTGGGCGCCGGGCGAAATGGAAGGTAAGCAGGCGCTTTGCCTCTCGGCGCAGATGCGCCTCGTCGGGCCGTTTGTCCGGAAATTTGGCGAATTCCGTGTAGGGCAGGAAGGGCAGGTCTTCGGGGCCGTCGTTCAGGTGGAACAGGCCGTCGAAATCCTCGCCCTCCAGCCTGAAGAAACCGGCATTGTGAAAATAGTCGAGCTGCTTGCCTTCAAGATCCAGCCGGTTGATCGCGACCGTCGTCTTGCCGTGCTCCTGGCGGTAGGCGACGCCGCGGGTGTCCGGCATGTAGAAACTGTCCATCTCGACGAGGCAGAGACGGCCGCGGGCGATCTGCGCCGCGAAGTGGCTTTCCACTTTATCGAAGATGGCGAGTTCCGTCGCGCGGATGCCGTAAAGCGTTTCAAGGTCCTCCAGCGGCACCTTGAAGAAGGTGAACTGGTCGCCCTCGAAATCCTGGGTCAGCGAGAAGCCGAGCATCGCCTCCGGGTGAGTGCCGAACGCATTCAGCACCTCGATCCAGAGGTCGACGTAGCAATTCGTCTCCGGCCACATGCGCTCCGCATCGTGCAGGGCATGCGGCCGGTAGGTCTCGGGATTGGCCCCGGCGAAGACGGCAGCCATGCTCAGTCCTGATATCCCAGAACCTTGCGGACATCCGCCGGCCAGGTCGCGATGTCCATGCCGTGGCGGGCGAAGAGGGCAAGCGCGATGCGCTCCAGGCCGAAGCCGACGCAGGCGGTGTGCGCGACGTCGCCGTTTTCGAGGTTGAGGCCCCACTTCGCGCCGAAGGCGTCCTGATGGTAGTTGAAGCTCATGCAGGCCGTCGGCTTGGCGGCCGAGGTCACCGGAATGAGCAGCTCGAACTTCAGGTTCTGGTCACGCTGGTTGTTGGCCATCATGCGGCCGGCGCGGCCGAAGAACGGGTCGTTCGCCACATCCATCGTCACATCGAGGCCGACCTTGGCCATCATTTCCAGGCCGCGGTCCATCCAGGTCTGGCGGAACTCGGTCACATGCTCCTGCGTGCCCATGCAGACATATTCGCGCATGCGGAACAGCTGCTGACGGGCCGGATCGTTCGACGGCTCATGACGGAAGCAATAGGACTGCAGGTCGTAGAGACCGCCCTTGGCCGGCAGGCGGCCGCGCTTGGCGATGGTCGGGTAGAGCGGATAGCAGGCCGCCGGCGTCAGCACGATGTCCGTCGCGTTCTGGTCCTTGGTCCAGTCGCCGTTCACTTCCATGCACTGCAGCAGGTTCATGTGGTCGGCATCGTTGCCGCAGAAGCTGTGCACGGTGCCGGCGAGCTGCGGGAAGCTCTTCATGTAGCCGGAGGTCTCGAAATGCGCGCGGTTCATGCCCGGCGGAAAGCGCATGGCTTCCGCGCCATCGGCACCGCCGAAGGCATCGATCAGCCGCTCGAAGCGGGCGATCACATCCTCGAAGGCGCCCGAGCGGCCATAGAGGCCTTCGACGCCGGTATCGATGAGAAGGCCCGAATCGAAGAGCCGGTCGAGAAGCGAAGTCTGCATATCCATGGTGTCACCCGATCAGGCTGGTGTCCTGCTTGTGAACAAGCAGGAGGTTGGACGTGTTGCCGAGGATGCGGTCGTTGGAGATCATCAGCTGGGCGGAATGCGCGTCGCGCAGATGCCGGCCGAGGCTGAACGGCGTGCCGTTCTTGTAGCCCATTATGCCGACGATCAGCATGGCCTGGTTGATGATGGACAGGATCGTTTCCGACGACGCGATCTTCACGTTGTTCATCGCCACCGCAAAGCCCATGGAGGAGAGCCGGTCCGGATCCGCCTTGGCCGCCTCGTATTCGCGAAGGCCGGCAATCGTGTTGGACTTGACGAGCTGCAGCAGGTTGGAGGCTTCCGCGAGGCGTAGCGCGCCGGGCGGTGCAACACCGGGGCTCTTGCGGGCGGCGGCGCGCACGAAAGCCTGGGCGCGAGCGACCGCGTTGACGGCGATGCCGTACCAGACCGCGCTCCACAGCAGGTGCGAGGTGGCGAGCATCGACTGGGCCGCGATCTCGGCGAAGGGCTTCGGCAGGATCTGTTCCTTCGGTGCCTCGCCCTTGAACAGCCAGCCGTCCGAGCAGGTGCCGCGCATGCCGAGCGTATCCCAGACATGGGTCTGCTCGAGCGTGTACTGGTCCTTGGTGAACACCGTCATGACCTGGTCGGTCGAGGCGGCATCCGCATGGGCGCGCGACGTGATGAGGATCGCGTCGGCATGCGCCCCGTAGGAGATGACGGTGGCGTCTTTCGTCAGGCGGCAGGTGTCGCCGTCGATCTCGATGGCGCAGATGCTGTTGCGCAGGTTGCCGCCGATACCGCCTTCGGTCGTCGCCGAGGCGAGCAGCAGCTGTTCGTCGGAGACACGGCGCATGAAGCCGGAATGCCAGGCATCGCCGGCGCCGTGCGAGACGAGGCTCGACAGCTTGATATGGTGCATGGCGAAGACCATGGCGGCGGCCGAGCAGCTCTGGCCGAGCAGCGAACAGACTTCCGCGATCTGCGAAAGCGTTGCGTCCTCGCCACCAAGCGCGGCGGGGATCTGGATGGACAATAGCCGTTCGGCGATCATCGCGTCGACGGCTTCCCGCGGGAAGCGGCCCTTGACGTCCACATCGTCGGCATGCGCTGCGGCCACGGCGGAAACGCGCTCGGCGCGTTCCGCAAGGCTCGAACCGACGGTGAGGGTCATTCGGCAGCCTCCGCATTGCCGACGAGGCTCGACACCGCCCGCGTGATCGCGTCCACGCTTTGGAAGGACTTGCGGTTGAGCAGGTTGTCGGGGAATTCGACGTCGAAGGCTTCCTCGATGCCGAGCATCACCTGCACGGAGGCGAAGGAGGACAGGCCTGCCGCATAGAGATCGGCATCGTCGGCGAGCGTCTCGACCGGAACCGGGAGGCCGCCATGTTTGCCCAGGATATCGCGAATCTTCTGCTTCATGTTCGTCTCCATCGGTTTCTCGGCCGGCCGGGGCTGGCTGTGCGTATTCTTCGAGAAAGACATAACCGACGGTTGATAAGATCGGCTGAAGGGACATGGATAAGATTTTGTGAAGCCGGAAAAGTGGGCGCTCCGTCCTGAACCGGGCATCACCGAGGCTTCGTGAAGAAATACCGAATGGCCCTGCTTTTTCAGCGTGTTGCGCGCAATCTTCACTGTATTGCAATGGCACGTTACCGCGCCATTTGCATTGCGTTAGCCATACTCTGAAAGCGTGTGGGATCGGCGGCTTCGGGACTTGAAAAATCCGTTCAGGGAAGGGACGGGCAGGTGCCAGGCTTTGCCGGTAGGCCGCCGCCGGCGATGAGGGCGGCGAGCTGCGGCCGGTCGCCGTCGGCGGTGGGCTGGATGTTGAGCGCTTCCGTCGCCGGCCACCAGTCGCCGCCGGCCCAATAGGTCCAGCCGGTCCAGACCGCCTGTTCCTTGTTGACGAGTGCCGTCATGCGGGCCAGGCCGTCGAGGCAGGCCTTGTCGGCGGAGCCGCCGAACTCGCCGAGGAAGCCGCGCTTGCCGTTGCGTTTCAGCCAGTCGGTGAACCCCTCAAGGGCCTTCACCGCATCGTTGGCGCGCGCGCAGGTTTCCGCCTTGCCGGAAAAGTCGTCGTCGAGATACTGGTGCACTTCGTAGGCATGGTTGTCGGCGGGATCCTCGATGCCGAGCATGACGATGCCGTTGGCGCCGCCATCGCGTTCCGCCTCCCAGCTGTGCGCGCCGGTCCAGATCGTGCCGGGCACCAGCACGAGGTTTTTTGCGCCGGTCTCGCGGATGGCGGCGATGGCGGCATTGGCGGAGGCGAGCCATTGCGTGGCCGTCACGTCATGGGGCTCGTTCATCAAGCCGAACTGCACGCCGGCATCGTCCTTGTAGTCCTCGGCCAGCCGTTTCCAGAAGTCGGCGAAGGCGCTGTCGGGCACCTTGGCCGAGCCGATCTGGTTGCCGCCGTAATAAGCGTAGTTGTGCGGGTCGAGGATGACAGTCATGCCGGCAGCGCGCAGCGCCTTCACGGTCTCGGAAAGCCGCTTGTGCTCCGCCTTGTCGAAGCCGCGCTTGAGGCGTGGTTGCAGCCGTTCCCATTTGAACGGCAGGCGCACGGCGTTGAACCCCTTGCCGGCGAAATAGGCGATCGTCTCGGCGGAGGGATAGGCGTAGTCCTTGCCGTGGGTACCGCGGCCCTTGCCGAACTCGGCGCCGGCCAGATTGACGCCGCGCAGGCAGGCGGCGCCCGCCTGAGCCGGGATCGCAAGCGAGACCATGGCTGCCACCACCAGTTTGGAGAGTGCCGATGCGCGGCCCGAGGATACCATGCCTGTCTCCGTTCCGGGCTTCGCGCCGCCGGACCTGCGTGAAAACAAAGGGAGCGAACGTGTCAGGCGCCGGGACGTTCCGCCAGAAGCCCGTGTGGCTCGCCGTATTTGGTCCCGCCAAGGGTGGCACGATACACGTCTGCGTAGCGATCCGCCACGCGGTCCCAGGAATAGGCCCCCGCCGCCGCCATCGCCGCCCGGCGATAGCCGGCGGGATCGAGCGCCAGCATGGCGTGGGCGCCTGCAATGCCGTCGGCGGCCGTGCGGGCGTCGGCGAAATCGCAGAGCCGGATTTCCGGGTGGCTGGCGGCGAGGTCCCTATAGGCGACATTCGGGTGCAGCACCGGTACGAGGCCGGCGCTCATCGCTTCGATGGCGACGAGGCCGAAACCCTCGTATTCGGAGGCCGAGGCGAAGAGCGAAGTATTGCCGATCAGCCCGCGCACGGCCTCGTTGGAGAGGCCGATATGCACGGTGACATTGGCATCGAGGCCGCGCGCCCGCACCATGGTGGCCAGATCGTCGGCGGAATGATCGCCGGGCACGCCGGCAATGTCGAGATGCCAGGTCGGGTCGGCGGCGGCCAAAGGCACCATGGCGTCCATCAGCCGGTCGAGGCGCTTGTTGACGGAGAAGCGGCCGACGGTGATCAGTCGGCGGCGGGCGTCGCGCGCGCCCGCATCGCCGAATTTCTGCGTATCCGCACCATTGTCGATGCGCACGACGCGTTTGCCGGCAATCGTCTGGAAGGTGCGGGTGTCCTGCGCGCTGCAGCCGATGATGCGGCGATAGGCGAGCGCCGAAAGCCGCGTCGTCGTGTTGAACCAGATCGTCTTCAGGCCGGAGAATTTCGCGGTGTGGAAGAAGCCGCCATGGGTCGTGGCGATCAAAGGCTTGCGGTGCGCCAGCCAGCCCCAAGCGAGGGCGTCGTAGAAGAAATCGATCGCATGCACATGGACGATGGCGGCGTCCGCGAGATGGCGGAAGACCTGCGGCGCGATCGGATAGCGCGTGCTGCCGGAATAGGGAATGCGCACGACCTCGACGCCGTCGATGATCTCGCGCGCCGGCAAGGTCTTGTCCGGCGCGGAAAACAGCCGGTCGAGCGTGACGACCCGCACGCGAAAACCGCGCGACAGAAGCTGGCGCGACAGTTGCGCCACGACATCCTCCAGCCCGCCGCGGTTCGGTATGTACTGGCGCACGACCTGCACGGCCAGCGGCGCTGAGATAGTCGAGGCGGCAAGGGTGGCAGGGCTCATCGCGGTCATCCGTAGCAGGGGATCGAGCGGCGCAGCCGCGTAAGCGACGACGCTGCCGGGCGACACCATCGCGCCCAATCGCGCCGATCAAGGCGCCTGCGATGTTAAGGCCGCGTTAAGCCGCGCGGCCTTCCGCAAACAGGATTAAGAGATTGCAACCGCCGCGCGTTGGCGTGGCGGCACGCCTCAATGCGCCTCGTCCCAGTTCGTCGCGGCCCGCGCGTCCACCTTCAGCGGCACTTTCATCGAAAGCGCCGGCATGGAGGCGTTTTCCATGACGTCGACGATGACGGGGATGGCCTTTTCGACCTCGCCGTCCTCGACCTCGAAGATCAGTTCGTCATGCACCTGCAACAGCATGCGGGCCGACAGGCCGGCGGCGGCCAGTGCGGGCTCCATCTTCACCATGGCGCGGCGGATGATATCGGCGGCGGAACCCTGGATCGGCGCGTTGATCGAGGCGCGTTCGTTGAAGGCGCGCACCGAGGGATTGGACGACTTGATCTCGGGGTAATGCGCGCGGCGGCCGAAGATGGTTTCGACATAGCCATTCTCGCGGGCGAAGGCCTTGGTTGAATCCATATAGTCCTTGATGCCGGGGAAGCGCTCGAAATACTTCTTGATGTAGTCGCTCGCTTCCGACCGCTCGATCGACAGCTGGTTGGCGAGGCCGAAAGCCGAGATGCCGTAGATGATGCCGAAATTGATCGCCTTGGCGCGGCGGCGCACTTCCGACGGCATGCCCTCGACGGGAACGCCGAACATTTCGGATGCCGTCATGGCGTGGATATCCACGCCGTCGGCAAAGGCCTGTTTCAACTGCGGGATTTCGGCCACATGGGCGAGCACGCGCAGTTCGATCTGGCTGTAGTCGGCCGAGACCAGCTTGTTGCCCGGCGTCGAGATGAAGGCCGTGCGGATTTTCCGGCCTTCGGCGGTGCGGACCGGGATGTTTTGCAGGTTCGGTTCGGAGGAGGAGAGGCGGCCGGTCGTGGTGGCGGCGAGCGCATAGGACGTGTGCACGCGTTTGGTATCGGGATGCACGAAGCCGGGCAGCGCGTCGGTATAGGTGGATTTCAGCTTGGTGAGCTGTCGCCAATCGACGATCTTGCGCGGCAGCGGAATGCCCTGGGCGGCCAAATCTTCCAATACCTGGGCGGAGGTCGACCACTGGCCGGTCTTGGTCTTCGAGGCGCCGGGCAGGCCCATCTTGCCGAACAGGATGTCGCCGAGTTGTTTCGGCGAGCCGATGTTGAAGCGCTCGCCGGCCAGCTCGTAGATTTCCTCCTCGTAGCCGGCCGCACCCTGCGCCAGTTCGCCCGACAGGCGCGACAGGACCTGCCGGTCGATGGTGATGCCGCGCTCTTCCATACGCGCCAGCACCGGCACCAGCGGGCGTTCCAGCCGCTCGTAAACGGTCGTCATACGGTTTGCCGCAAGGCGCGGTTTCAGCACATGCCAGAGGCGCAGCGTCACGTCGGCATCCTCGGCGGCATAGGCCGTGGCGCGGGAAATATCGACCATGTCGAAGGTCTGCGCGCCCTTGCCGGAGCCGGCGACGTCCTTGTAGGCGATCGGCTTGTGGCCGAGCCAGCGCTCTGACAACGTGTCCATGCCGTGCGTGCCGGCACCGGCATCGAGCGCATAGGACATCAGCATCGTATCGTCGAAGCTCTGCACGGTAATGCCGTGGCGGCGCATGACGAGATAGTCGTATTTGAGGTTCTGCGCGACCTTGAGGACCGATGGGTCCTCCAGCAGAGACTTCAGCCGCTCCAGCGCCGCGCGGATCGGGATCTGCCCCTCGGCGAGCCCGCCGCCGAGCAGGTCGCCGACGCCGGTCTTGTGGTTGAGCGGCACGTAGCAGGCCCGGATTTTCAGGCCCGTCGGGTCCTTGGCATTATCGGCGATGGCGAGCGAGAAGCCGCAGAGCTCGGCCTGCATGGCATCGAGCGACGTCGTCTCGGTATCGAAGGCGACGAGGCCGGTCTCGCGGGCGGCGGCGATCCAGCGGTCGAGGCTTTCGAGATCGCGCACCGTCTCGTAGGTCGAGTGGTCGATCGGGGCGGCGGAGAAGCGTTCGGCTCGCGCCCTGGCAAGCGATGTCGGTGTGGCACCGTCAGGGCCGGCGGTGGGCAGCAGCGTCTCGGCGGCTTCCGCCGCCGTTTCGTTGCCGTCGAGATCGAGCGCCGGACCGGCGACATCGCCCTTGTCGAGATCGGGACCATGCGCCTCCGCACCCCATTCGACCGGCACATTGGCCGCGTCGATGGCAGCAGCGTCGCAGGCGCAATCCTCGG
Source organism: Shinella sp. M31 (assembly GCF_049199205.1). Lineage (NCBI taxonomy): Bacteria > Pseudomonadati > Pseudomonadota > Alphaproteobacteria > Hyphomicrobiales > Rhizobiaceae > Shinella > Shinella sp. M31. Next base: position 35,141 of record NZ_JBLZPH010000079.1, read on the forward strand.
CGACACGGCGCGTCAGCGTAGTGAATTCCATGGCCTTGAGGAAGGCGATGAGCTTGGGCCCGTCCTGGGGATGGAGCGTCAGTTCGTCCAGACCCATGTCGAGCGGCGTATCGGTCTTCAGGGTGACGAGCTGGCGCGAGATCAGCACGAGCTCGCGGTTGGCGATGATGTTCTCGCGGCGCTTGACCTGCTTGATCTCCTCGGCGCGGGCCAGAAGCGTGTCGAGATCGCCGTATTCCTCCAGAAGCTGGGCGGCGGTCTTCGGGCCGATGCCGGGCACGCCGGGCACGTTGTCGGTGCTGTCGCCGGTCAGCGATTGCAGGTCGATCATCTTTTCCGGCGGCACGCCCCATTTCTCGATGACCTCGGGAATGGAGATCTGCTTGTCCTTCATGCTGTCATACATCGAGATCTTGTCGGTCACGAGCTGCATGAGGTCCTTGTCGGAGGAGACGATGGTGACATCGGCGCCGTCGGCTTCGGCAAGCCGCGCATAGGTGGCGATCAGGTCGTCGGCTTCGAACCCCTCCTTCTCGATGCAGGGCAGGTTGAAGGCGCGGGTCGCATGGCGGATGAGGCCGAATTGCGGGATCAGGTCTTCCGGCGGCGCGGTGCGGTTCGCCTTGTACTGGTCGTAGAGTTCGTTGCGGAAGGTCTTCGAGGAATAGTCGAAGATGACGGCGAAATGCGTCGGCGTGACACCCACATCGGTATTGCGCGCATCCTTCAGGAGCTTCCACAGCATATTGCAGAAACCCGAGACGGCATTGACCGGCAAACCGTCCGATTTGCGGTTGAGCGGCGGGATGGCGTGGAAGGCGCGGAAGATGAAGCCGGAGCCGTCGACGAGGAAGAGATGATCACCTTTTTTCATGGGGTGAATGGATAGCGCGGGCGCCCTTCCGCGTCCATCTTTCATTGCGGCCGAGAAGGGCTTTCGAGGCTCGCGAAAGCCTCACACGAACGTTACCAATTTGTAATTCTCGGACGCCTCGGAATCCCTTGAAAAGCCACATTCGGACCCACAAATATTCCCCATCGGCACCTGATCAAGCCGCTGTCTGGCATCCCGGCTTGTCCCCCGCCGCGCCAGACAAGGACAAAGGCCTCATCCCCCTCTCCGGGCCTTTGTCCATCTTTCGTGAGAAGCCGCCGCGACAAGCCTCCTGTCGTCGGCGGCTTCTCCTTTTGAGGCGGGTTGCATTGCCTGCGATCCATCATTGCCAGCCGCCGCGAACCGGCATAGCCTCCATCCATGGATTTTGACCGGAAGGAGTCGGCTGCGTACCTCGCCAATCTCCTGGCGAAGGGAGCGTCCCGCGCGCTGCAGGCCCGGGCGGATGGCAGCGGTTTGGCGCCCGGCCAGTTTCCGGTCCTGCTCGAACTGTGGAGCGGCGACGGCCTTACCCAGCGCGAACTTCTCGACCGGCTCGACATCGAGCAGGCGACTATGGCCAATACGCTGGCGCGCATGGAGCGCGACGGGCTGGTCTCGCGCAGGAAACACCCCAAGGACAAACGCGCCCAGCTCGTTTACCTCACGGCACGCGGCAAGGCGCTGCGCGAGACGGCGATGGCGGCGGCCTCGGAAACCGAAGATGCCCTGTTCCGCGGCTTCAGGCGCTTCGAGCGGGAGCTGCTGCTCGAATATATGCGCATGGTTCTGGCCAATCTTGGTCGCGATCCCAGGATCTGACGTCGCAGAATCGTCATACGATTTGCCCTCCCCGACGCGATCGGTCTAATGTCGCGCCCGAACGTCATCTGATTTGCGCGTGGTGTCCACGCAAGGCTGCCAAACGGCCTTGCGCGCCATGTTTTAGGGAATTCGCCATGACCAACATCCTGCCTGTCCTCGACCGCGCCAGCGCCAATATTCCGGCGAGCCTCGACCGACTGTTCGAGCTGGTGCGCATCAAGTCCATCTCCACCGATCCGGCCTTCAAGCCGGAGTGCCGCCGGGCGGCCGAATGGCTGGTGGCCGAGCTGCGCTCGCTCGGTTTCGATGCGACGGTGCGCGACACGCCCGGCCACCCGATGGTGGTGGCCCATCACGATGGCGGCAAACCCGATGCGCCGCATGTCTTGTTCTACGGCCACTACGACGTCCAGCCGGTCGATCCGCTGAACCTCTGGGATCACGATCCCTTCGATCCGGCCGTGCGCGATGCCGGCGAGGGCCGCCGCATCATCACCGGCCGCGGCACGTCCGACGACAAGGGTCAGCTCCTGACCTTCGTCGAAGCCTGCCGTGCCTACAAGGAAACCGTGGGGTCGCTGCCCTGCCGCGTCTCCATCCTGTTCGAAGGCGAAGAGGAATCCGGCTCGCCGTCGCTGAAGCCGTTCCTCGAAGCCAATGCCGCAGAGCTCACCGCCGATTTCGCGCTGGTCTGCGACACCAGCATGTGGGATGCCGATACGCCGGCGATCTCGGCGGGCCTGCGCGGCCTCGTCGGCGAGGAGGTCGTCGTCAAGGCGGCCGATCGCGATCTGCATTCCGGCTATTTCGGCGGTGCCGCTGCAAACCCTATCCATATCCTTTCGACCATTCTCGCCGGCCTGCACGACGAAACGGGCCGCGTGACGCTCGACGGCTTCTATGAGAGCGTCGAGGAGACCCCGACGCAGATCAAGCAGGGTTGGGAAACGCTTGGCAAGACGGCGGAAAGCTTCCTTGGCGAGATCGGTCTGTCGATCCCCTCGGGCGAAAAGGGCCGTTCCGTGCTGGAGCTGACCTGGGCGCGCCCGACGGCGGAGGTGAACGGCATCACCGGCGGTTATACCGGCGAGGGCTTCAAGACGGTGATCGCTGCGGAAGCCTCGGCAAAGGTCTCCTTCCGCCTCGTCGGCAAGCAGGACCCCGCAAAGATCCGCGACGCCTTCCGCGCCTATGTCCGCGCAAGAATCCCGGCGGATTGCTCGGTGACGTTCCACGCCCATGGCGGCTCGCCGGCCATCCAGCTGCCCTATGATTCGGCGCTGCTGTCCAAGGCGAAATCGGCTCTGTCCGACGAGTGGCCGAAACCCGCCGTCGTCATCGGCATGGGCGGCTCCATCCCGATTGTTGGCGATTTCCAGAAGATGCTGGGTATGGAATCCCTGCTGGTCGGCTTCGCGCTTTCGGACGACCGTATCCATTCGCCGAACGAGAAATACGAGCTGCGTTCCTTTGAAAAGGGCATCCGCTCGTGGGTGCGCATTCTCTCCGCGCTCGCGGCGCACTGACCAAGATGTGATGACGATCTGGACCAGCGTTAACCCGATGACACGGAAATGCTGGTCCACTGACCGAACAAAGGGCCGCGTCGCTTCAGGGCGAATGACAGGACCGGACGGTGGGGATAACGAGATGGCTTTTTACGGGGCAAATGCGGGGAAACCCTGCTGCCCCGGCGGTGGGACGCCGGGCACGCGGGGGAAGGCGGAATGAAGCGACTGAAGAAATTCTTCTGGCCGCTGGTCAGTACGGCCGCGATCATTCTGTCGCTCTACATCCTCTATAAGGACCTGAGGGGCTTGTCGCTCGACGAGTTCATGGCGAGCATCCATGCCATTCCCGTCTCGGGCTGGGTGCTGGCCTGCTGCGCGACGCTCGTCGCCTATGCGGCGCTGGCGGCCTATGACCATCTGGCGCTGGAGCATCTCGGCCATCGCATCTCGCTGTGGTTCATCACCGTCACATCGTTTACGACCTATGCGCTCTCGCACAATATCGGCGCCTCGGTCTTTTCCGGTGCGCTGGTGCGCTACCGGGCCTATACGGCAAAGGGCCTGACGGCCTCAGAGGTCGGCGTTCTCGTCGCCTTCTGCTCGTTCACCTTCGCGCTCGGCACGGTGATGCTGTTCGGCCTCGTTCTGGTGTTTGAGCCGGAGATCGTCGGGCGCTTTTCCCATGTTCTGCCGATCGAGGCAGCCTTTTCGACCGGCATCTTCATCTTGGCGCTGGTCGCGCTCTACGTGATCGGCAGCCTCGTCGGCTTCCGGCCGATCAACACGCGCTGGCTGAAGCTCGAATATCCCAAACCCTCGCTGGTCTTCCGCCAACTGTTCATCGCACCGATCGAGTTGATCGGCGCGGCCGCGATCATCTATTTCGTGCTGCCTGCGGAGGGCAATCCCGGCTTCTTCGTCGTGCTCGGCATCTTCCTCGCCTCCTTCTCGGTGGCCCTTCTCTCGCATGCGCCCGGCGGCATCGGCGTTCTGGAGCTGGTCTTCCTCGCCGGCCTGCCGGATATCGATCCGGCTAAGGTGCTGGCGGCGCTCGCGGTCTTCCGGCTGTTCTACCTCATCATTCCGTTCATCATGGCGCTGGTGGTCATTCTGATCTACGAGCGCCAGCGGTTCCTCGCGCGGCTCGGCAGCGGCGAGGACTGATACAACGGATAGTTTTGGTTCATCGCGGGTTCAGTCGAATTCTTTCATGGTATGATCCGTCTAGTGCACTGTAAAACAGTGATATCAAGGGAGATCGACATGAAGACAACGATCAAGAGCGGCTTTGCCGCTGCCATGGCCGTCGCCATGTTCGCCACCACCTTCGTCTCGGCACCGGCCATCGCCATGCCGCTGGCCAAGGCCGGCGTTGCGCAGACCAGCGATGTCGAACAGGTGCAGTACCGTGAGCGTCGCGGCTGGCATGGTGGCCATCGTGGCTACAGGCATCATCGCCACGGCTATCGCCGCCATTCGGATGGCTGGTGGTACCCGCTCGCCGCATTCGGCGCTGGCGCGATCATCGGTGGCGCCATTGCCAATGACGGCTATGCCGAGCCGCGCTACGAGGGCATCAACCCGCGTCACACCGAATGGTGCTATTCGCGTTATCGTTCCTACCGGGCTTACGACAACACGTTCCAGCCCAACTATGGTGGCCGCCGCCAGTGCTATTCGCCTTACTACTAAGATTTTCGATCGGGCGGCTTTGAAAGCCGCCCGATCTGTTTCAGGGAACTATTGGAACAGCCGCAGCACGCCCTCGGCATTGGTGTTGGCGATCTGGAGCGTCTGGATGCCCAGCTGTTGCTGGGTTTCCAAAGCCTTGAGCCGGGTCGATTCCTCGTTCATGTCGGCATCGACGAGCCGGCCGATGCCCTGGCCGATGGCGTCGCTCAGATTTTCCAGGAAGGCCGACGATAGGGAGATACGGCTCTCCAGCGCGCCGAACATCGAAGCGACCTTGATCATGCGTTCCGTCATCAGGTCGACGACCACGGTCATTTCCTCGAGCTCCTGCCGCGTCGTCTCCGGCGTCAGCGTGATTTCCGGATGGCCGGTATGGTTGGCGCCGCTGATCAGCACCCAGTCCTGGCTGTAGCCCTGCATGGTGGCAAAGCCGGAATTGGTGATGATGCCGTCGCAGCCGCCATCCGAGACGAGGTAGAAGACCTGGTCCGTGTCGAAGACGGCGGTCATGTCGAACGTGATATCGGTGATCGAGACACCGCCGGCCTCGTTGCGCACGAAGGAGGCGGGCAGCGATTTCATGCCGTTCTGCGTCGGGTCGGTCGGATCCGTCATGTGCAGCCAGTTCTGGCCGGCGAACGAGGCCGAGGCGGCAATCGACCGCAGCTGATCCTTCAGCTGGTCGAGTTCCGTGTTGATCTTCATCTTGTCGACGCCATCCTCGTGGGCGGCCACGAGCTTGGCCTTGACCTCGTGCATCACCTCGATGGCCGAGGACATGCCGGCATAAGCGGTGTTGACGATGCTTTCGCTGATGCCGAGCGCGTCGGACACCGCATCCAGCGCCATGCTGTCGGAGCGCATGGTGGTGGCGACGGCCCAATAGGCGGCGTTGTCCCTGGCGGCTTGCACGCGAAGGCCACTGGAAACGCGGCCTTGCGCATCTATCATGCTGGAATTGACCGCGCGAAGGGTCTGGAGCGCGGACACCGCGCCCGCATTCGTCAGGATGCTGGTCATATCAAATCATTCAAAAGGGGATTGTGCCCGTCATGGGCCTGGAAGGTCGCGCCGATTAAGCGGAATTATGGTTAACGAAATATAAATCACCCAATTTTTACCAAACATCTCAATGGATTAGCTATGGCTTTAATGCGCGTGGCTGAAATGGTCCGGGTTTTGCGGCGGAGGAAGGATCGGTGGAAAGCCTCAAAACCGGAATGGGGCGTTTGCTATTCCTTAACCACCCCTTAAATCGCCTCATTTAAGGTTCAGGGACCGCAACGTTTTCAAGGGTATATCCGACCGTTCATGGTAGCCAATCGCAAATCCCAGCGCATCGAGCCCTCGTTCCAGGCATCCGGGGGCCGAGACGACGACGAATTTCATGTCGGCGCCGGCGATCGCGTGGCAGGGGGCGGCGGGCGCAAGCCGCGCGGCAAGGCGCAGAAGGCCGAGAAGCCGCAGCGCGGCGCACGCCGCAGGCGCGGTGGTTCGGGTGGCGGCGGCGGCCTTTTCGGCCTTGTGCGCCGGCTCATCTACTGGTGCGTCGTGCTCGGCATCTGGGGCGCCATCGGCGTCGGCGGTCTGGTGCTCTATTACGGCGCGCGCATGCCGAGCGCCACCAGCTGGTCGATCCCCGACCGGCCGCCCAACATCAAGATCCTCGCCGTCAGCGGCGATACGATCGCCAATCGCGGCCTGACCGGCGGCGAGGCTCTGTCGCTCGAAAACATGTCGCCCTATATCCCGCAGGCCGTCATCGCCATCGAGGACCGCCGGTTTTATTCGCATTTCGGCATCGATCCGCTCGGCCTCGCCCGCGCGATGCTGACCAATGTCACGACCGGTCGCATGGTGCAGGGCGGCTCGACGCTGACGCAGCAGCTGGCGAAGAACATGTTCCTCTCGCCGGACCGCACCCTGGAGCGCAAGGTGCAGGAAGTGCTGCTCGCGCTGTGGCTGGAGCACAAATATTCCAAGGACCAGATCCTTGCGATGTATCTCAACCGCGTGTTCTTCGGCTCGAATTCCTACGGCGTCGAGGCCGCCTCGCGGCGCTATTTCAACAAGTCGGCGCGTGACGTGAACCTCGGCGAGGCCGCCCTTCTCGCCGGTCTTCTCAAGGCGCCGTCCCGACTGTCCCCGGCGCGCGATCCGGAAGCCGCCGAAGCCCGCGCGCAGGTCGTGCTCGGAGCTATGCGTGAAGAAGGCTTCGTCACCGAAAACGAGATCAAGACCGCCATGTCGCAGACGCCGGCGCGGGCGAAAAGCTACTGGTCGGGCGCGCAGCACTATGCCGCCGACATGGTCATGGCCCAGCTCCCCGGCATGATCGGCGACACCAAGGAAGACCTCGTCATCGACACGACGATCGACCTCGACCTTGAAAAGAAGGCCGACGAGGCGATCACCATGGTCATGGACAAGGAAGGCGCCAAGCTGAACGCCTCGCAGGCTGCCCTCGTCTCCATCGACGGTACGGGCGCCATTCGCGCGTTGGTCGGCGGGCGTGATTATGCCGAAAGCCAGTTCGACCGCGCCTCCAAGGCCAAGCGTCAGCCCGGCTCGGCCTTCAAGCCCTTCGTCTATGCGACGGCGCTCGAAGCCGGCCGCTCGCCGCTCTCCATCCGCAACGACGCGCCGGTCCGGATCGGCAAATGGACGCCGGAGAACTACGACCAGAAATATCGCGGCGAGGTGACGCTGGCCTCGGCGCTTGCCAATTCGCTGAACACCATCGCCGCCCAGCTCGTCATGGAAGTTGGCCCCGACGAGGTGATCAAGCTCGCCCGCCGGCTCGGCATCGAATCGGAGCTGCAGTCGAACGCCTCCATCGCACTCGGCACGTCGGAAGTGACGCTGGTGGAGCTCACCTCCGCCTATGCGCCCTTCATGAACGGCGGCTACAAGGCGACGCCGCATATCATTCGCCGCATTTCGACGGCCGATGGCAAGGTTCTCTACGAAAACACCTATGACAACCCGCCGCGCGTGCTGGCGGAAAATATTGTCGCCCAGATGAACGGCATGATGATGCGCGTCATCACCGAAGGCACCGGCAAGAATGCCCGCGTTCCCGGCTGGCCGGTCGCCGGCAAGTCGGGCACGACCCAGTCGTTCCGCGACGCGCTCTTCGTCGGCTATACCAGCAACCTGACGACCGGCGTCTGGTTCGGCAACGACGACGGCAAGTCGATGAAGAAGGTGACGGGGGGCGGGCTGCCGGCCAAGGCCTTCAGCCAGTTCATGATCGCGGCCCACAACGGTCTTTCGCCTTCGCCGCTCTTCGGGACAGCCAATGGCGGCGTCGAGCTGCCGGCGGCCGGCGGCACGGAGCCCGCGCCCGAAGGCGACCAGCTGTTCGACATCATCTCGCGCACGCTCGGCACGGACGAACGGCCCGCCGGAAACGGTCAGGCCGTCGCGACCGACCAGACCGGTTCGCTCCCCCTCGACGACGGCATGACGCCGCCAGCCGATGTCGGCGAACAGCGCCAGCCGGCCACGCGGCGCACGACCCTTCTCGACGTTCTCCTGGGCGGCTGATGCTGTTGCCGGCTTGACGCCTGTCAGGAAGGCCCCCACATTGCCGCCGGGGATCGCTTATCCGTCTTAGACCTGCTGATTTTGCGCGCGTTGCGGCGCGGCAATGTCTTGCAGTCGTCTGGAGGCATCCTTATATACCCCGCAAAGCTTCGGATCCGTTCGATGCTTTCGCTAAGACCATACCATTAGGGGCTGCCAACAGAATGCCTGAATGGGTTCCGGCAGTTCGCTTGAAGGAGAGAATGACATGGCTAAAGTAATCGGTATCGACCTCGGGACGACCAATTCCTGCGTATCCGTCATGGACGGCAAGGACGCGAAGGTCATTGAAAATGCGGAAGGCGCGCGCACGACCCCTTCGATCGTCGCCTTCAATGATGATGGCGAGCGCCTGACCGGCCAGCCGGCAAAGCGCCAGGCCGTCACCAACCCGGAAAACACCCTGTTCGCCGTCAAGCGCCTCATCGGCCGCCGCTACGACGACAAGCTCGTCGAGAAGGACAAGGGTCTCGTTCCCTACAAGATCGTCAAGGGCGATAATGGCGACGCCTGGGTCCAGGCCCAGGGCACCGGCTATTCCCCCTCGCAGATATCCGCGATGATCCTTCAGAAGATGAAGGAAACCGCCGAATCCTACCTCGGTGAAAAGGTCACGCAGGCCGTCATCACGGTTCCCGCCTACTTCAACGACGCGCAGCGCCAGGCAACCAAGGATGCCGGCAAGATCGCGGGTCTTGAAGTCCTGCGCATCATCAACGAGCCGACGGCTGCGGCCCTCGCTTACGGCCTCGACAAGAAGGACGGCAAGACCATCGCCGTTTACGACCTTGGCGGCGGCACGTTCGATATCTCGGTGCTCGAAATCGGCGATGGCGTCTTCGAAGTGAAGTCGACCAACGGCGACACCTTCCTCGGCGGTGAAGATTTTGACATGCGCCTGGTCGAGTACCTGGCGGCCGAGTTCAAGAAGGACCAGGGCATCGATCTGAAGAACGACAAGCTCGCTCTGCAGCGCCTCAAGGAAGCTGCCGAAAAGGCCAAGATCGAACTCTCGTCCTCGCAGCAGACCGAAATCAACCTGCCGTTCATCACGGCGGATGCATCCGGCCCGAAGCACCTGACGATGAAGCTGACCCGCGCCAAGTTCGAGGCTCTGGTCGACGACCTCATCCAGCGCACCGTCGCTCCGTGCAAGGCAGCCCTCAAGGATGCCGGCGTCACGGCGGCCGAGATCGACGAAGTCGTTCTCGTCGGCGGCATGAGCCGCATGCCCAAGGTGCAGGAAGTCGTCAAGCAGCTGTTCGGCAAGGAGCCGCACAAGGGCGTCAACCCGGATGAAGTCGTCGCCATGGGTGCGGCCATCCAGGCCGGCGTTCTGCAGGGCGACGTCAAGGACGTTCTGCTCCTCGACGTAACCCCGCTGTCGCTCGGCATCGAAACGCTGGGTGGCGTCTTCACCCGTCTGATCGAGCGCAACACGACGATCCCGACGAAGAAGTCGCAGACCTTCTCGACCGCCGAAGACAACCAGTCGGCCGTGACCATCCGCGTCTCGCAGGGCGAGCGCGAAATGGCTGCCGACAACAAGCTGCTCGGCCAGTTCGACCTCGTCGGCATTCCGCCGGCCCCGCGCGGCATGCCGCAGATCGAAGTGACCTTCGACATCGACGCCAACGGCATCGTGCAGGTTTCGGCCAAGGACAAGGGCACCGGCAAGGAGCACCAGATCCGCATCCAGGCCTCCGGTGGCCTCTCCGACGCCGACATCGAGAAGATGGTCAAGGACGCCGAAGCCAATGCCGAGAACGACAAGAAGCGCCGTGAGGGCGTCGAGGCGAAGAATCAGGCCGAAAGCCTGATCCATTCCTCGGAAAAGTCGCTCAAGGAATATGGC
>NZ_JBLZPH010000079.1:45810-157851 GCF_049199205.1 Shinella sp. M31
TGCACTTGGACAGCGAAAAGGCGGAAGTCAGCGCGAAGGGAACAAGGCCGAGATGATCACGCCCGTTTTCAGCGGTGACGACGTCCTGGCCCTGTCTTTCGCACGCTCCCGCCTTTTTTCATGCGCGCTTTTCTGGCGCGCAGGCTGAAGGCAAGTTTGCTCATCCATAACAAGAAGACCGTTCCCGCGAAACGGATGTGAACCCGAATGGCAAAAGCTGATTTTTACGAGACGCTGGGTGTCTCCAAGACCGCCGACGAGAAGGAGCTGAAGAGCGCCTTCCGCAAGATGGCGATGAAGTATCATCCGGACAAGAATCCGGGCGATGCCTCTGCCGAGCAGAAGTTCAAGGAAGTCAACGAAGCCTACGAGACGCTGAAGGACCCGCAGAAGCGCGCGGCCTATGACCGCTACGGCCACGCCGCCTTCGAGCAGGGCGGCATGGGCGGCGGTGGCGGCGGCTTCCAGGGCGGCGGTTTCTCCGACATCTTCGAGGACATTTTCGGCGAAATGATGGGCGGCGGGCGCCAGCGGCGCTCGGCCAGTGGCCGCGAGCGCGGCGGCGACCTGCGCTACAACATGGAAATCTCGCTGGAAGAGGCCTATGCCGGCAAGACCGCGCAGATCCGCGTGCCGACGTCGATCATCTGCGACGTCTGCACCGGCACCGGCGCCAAGCCCGGCACCAGCCCGAAGACCTGCGCGACCTGCCAGGGCTCCGGCCGCGTGCGCGCCGCACAGGGCTTCTTCTCCATCGAACGCACCTGCCCGACCTGTCACGGCCGCGGCCAGACGATCACCGATCCCTGCACCAAGTGCCACGGCAATGGCCGCGTCACGGAAGAGCGCTCGCTGTCGGTGAACATTCCGGCCGGCATCGAGGACGGCACGCGCATCCGCCTGTCGGGCGAGGGCGAGGCCGGCGTGCGCGGCGGTCCGGCGGGCGATCTCTATATCTTCCTGTCGGTCAAGCCGCATGAATTCTACCAGCGCGATGGGGCAGATCTCTATTGCGCCGTGCCGATCTCGATGACGACGGCGGCGCTTGGCGGCACCTTCGACGTCGCGACGCTCGACGGCACCAAGTCGCGTGTCTCGGTGCCGGAGGGCACGCAGGCCGGCAAACAGTTCCGCCTCAAGGGCAAGGGCATGCCGGTGCTGCGCTCCAACCAGGTCGGCGATCTCTATATCCAGATCCAGATCGAGACGCCGCAGAAGCTGACCAAGCGCCAGCGCGAACTGCTCAAGGAGTTCGAGGAGATTTCCTCGAAGGACAACAACCCGGAATCCGCGGGTTTCTTCGCGCGGATGAAGGAATTTTTTGAAGGCTGATCTCTTTGAGAGACTAAGACAGAGCCGGGGTGGAAACACCCCGGCTTTTTTCATGCCGAACGCAGAAAGAAGCTCGAAAAACGCTTCTGCACGAAGGGCGAGACGACGAAGACCATGGCGAAGACCATGATGGGGGTGATGACGGCCGTGCGCTGCCAGATCGTCCAGCCTTCGGTGAGCGGCAGCACGATGTAGAGGATCGTGGTGATCAGCGGATAGACGGGCACGAGCGTGGCGAGTGCGAGATGGACGCGGGAGAGCTTTCTGGGAGCGGAGGCAACGGTCATGGGAGAACCTTTATAAAACGGAACGTTTCGTTTATATAGAAACGAAACGTTCCGTTCAAGTACGTTTCCTGCTAGAAAAGTAAAAAAGGAAAATCCCTGTGTCCGAAACTGCCGAAGTTACCGAAACCAAGCCGGCCCGCCGCTCGATTGGCGCCACCCGCAATCCCGAGAGTGAGGCTGCGATCCTCGCGGCGGCCGAAGCGGTGCTCCTGGAAAACGGCCTGAACGGTTTCTCGATCGAGGCGGTGGCCAAGCGTGCGCGGGCCGGTAAACCGACGATCTATCGCTGGTGGCCGTCGCAGGCCGCGCTGCTGCTCGATGTCTACCATTGCCGCAAGCGCACGAGCTTCATTTTCCCCGACACGGGCAACATCCGTGAGGACCTGCGCGCCTATTTGACGGGCATCCTGGCGACCTGGCGGGAGGGCACGGGCGGCGAAGTCTTTCGCTGCGTGGTGGCCAAGGCGCAAGGCGATCGCGATGCGCTGGCCGCCCTTTCGGCCTATATGGTCGATCGCCGCAGCCAGAGCGGCAAGATCATCGAGAAGGCGCAGGCGCGCGGCGAGGTGCGTGCGGACGTGAACCCCACGCTGACCACGGAACTCATCTCCAGCTTCGCCTGGGGCCGATTGCTGACGGAACGGCTCGACGTGACCGACGCGGAGATCGACGCCGTGATCGATACGGTATTGGTCGGCATCGTCACGCGGCCGGCCGCATAGCGTTTAGCCGGCTGTGCGCAGAAGGCGCAGTTTGCCGTCGGCATCCACTTCGGATGTCACGCCCTCATAGCACTTCAAAAGCGGATGGCTGGTTTCGATGGAATGGTGATGCGTCGCCGTTATCACGGCCACATCCGCACCGGCCCCTTCGCCCGCCAGAATGCCGGCGGGCACGTCTTCGAAAACCAGGCAATCGGTCGGGTCGAAGCCGAGGCGCTTGGCGCCGAGGATATAGCCGTCTGGCGCCGGCTTGCCCCGGGTGACGTCTTCGGCCGTGATAATGACGGACGGCAGCGGAATGCCGGCGGCGGCAAGGCGGCGGTGGGCAAGCTTGACGGGTGCCGAGGTGACGATGCCCCAGCGGCCGGCCGGGATAGCCGACAGGAATGCGATTGCGCCGGCAATGGGCACCACGCCGTCGACATCGTCCATCTCGCCCTGCTCGACCTCCTTGGCCTCGGCAAGCGGATCGACGCCCGGCAGGCTGAGGTTGGTGATCGTGTCGATGCCGCGCTTGCCGTGCATGGTCGGCAGGAAGGTTGCGACATCGAGCCCGTGCTTCAGCGCCCATCTGCTCCAGACGCGTTCCGTCGCCGCAATGGAATTGATGATCGTGCCGTCCATGTCGAACAGGAAGGCGGAAAAGCTGCGGTCGAAAACGGGACGGGCTGAAAGGGACAAGATGAAACCTGCGGGCCGGGGAGGGGGGCGCAAAGCGCGGCGGGAGTTTTGAATTACCCGCTCCCGCCCGGGCAGGCAACCGGCTTCACGCCTTCGTGTCCCGCGCAGCGCCCGCGATGTTGCTGCGGCGCACCCGCGACCCCATCTTTCTGTTTCTCCCGGCAGAATGCGCCGACAAACGATTCCCCTTCGCGAAAAAATACTCTAGCTCTCGAACCATGCCGCACAAGGTTTCCCTCTCCCGCCTCAAGCTTACGGATTTCCGCAATTATGCGGGCCTGTCGCTGTCGCTCGACGGCCGGCATGTCGTGCTGACGGGGCAGAACGGGGCAGGCAAGACGAACCTCATGGAGGCCGTCTCCTTCCTCTCTCCCGGCCGGGGCCTGCGTCGTGCTGCCTATGCGGATGTGCCGCGCGCGGGAAGCGATGGCGGTTTCTCCGTTTTCGCCACGCTCGACGGCATGATGGGCGAGGTCGATATCGGCACGGGCACGGAAGGTGGCGACGAGGGCACGGCGCGGAAACTGCGCCTCAACGGCACGGCGGTAAAAACCGTCGATGAACTGCTCGATCATTTGCGCGTCGTCTGGCTGACACCGTCCATGGACGGCCTCTTCACCGGCCCTTCGGCCGATCGCCGCCGTTTTCTCGACCGGCTGGTGCTGTCGCTCGACCCCGAACATGGCCGCCGCGCGGCGGATTTCGAAAAGGCGATGCGCGGCCGCAACCGGCTTCTGTCCGATCACCGGCCCGACCCCGCCTGGCTGACGGCACTGGAAAAGCAGATGGCCGAACTCGGCATCGCCATGGCGCATGCCCGCCACGAACTCGTCAGCCTGCTCTCAGGCCTGGTGGAGGCCGCCCGCGACGACGGGCCGTTCCCCTCCGCCACGCTGCGCCTCTCCGGCTTCCTCGATGAAGAATGGCAGCGCCCGGCCTACGAGATCGAAGAAATCTATCTCGGCATGCTGCAAAGCGGGCGCTACCGCGACGCGAGCGCCGGCCGCACGCTGGACGGGCCGCACCGCGCAGACCTGCTGATCCGCCACCGCGAGAAGGACATGGAGGCCGAACGCTGCTCGACAGGCGAGCAGAAGGCGCTCTTGATCGGCCTGATCCTTGCCCATGCCGGGCTTGTCGCCGGCATGACCGGCCATGCGCCGGTGCTGCTGCTTGACGAGATCGCCGCCCATCTCGACGAAGGCCGGCGCGCCGCGCTGTTCGACCGGGTCGATGCCCTCGGCGGCCAGTCCTTCATGACCGGCACCGACCGGTCGATGTTCGATGCGCTCGGCGACCGGGCGCAATTCCTCACCGTTTCGAACGGAGGCATTCTGGCATGACCGATCCGCTGAGCCCCGAAGAAATCGACCGCTACCGCCGCCATATCGTGCTCGCCGAGATCGGCGGTTCCGGCCAGCAAAAACTGAAGGCGGCGAATGTCCTGATCGTCGGCGCGGGCGGTCTCGGAGCGCCGGTCATCCAGTATCTCGCCGCTGCCGGCATCGGCCATATCGGCGTCGCCGACGACGACACCGTCTCGCTCTCCAACCTCCAGCGCCAGGTGATCCACGACACGGCGGGCCTGGGCGCGCCGAAGATCGAGAGTGCCGAGGCTGCTGTCGCCCGCCTCAATCCGCATGTTCGGTTTTCCGGTATCGCCGAGCGGCTCACGACGGAGAATGCGGCTCGCTTGTTAGCCGGCTATGATCTTCTCGTCGATGGCTCCGACAATTTCGACACACGCTATGCCGCCGCCGATGCGGCGGAGGCCGCGCATATCCCGCTTGTGACCGGCGCCGTCGGCCGCTTCGATGGTTCGCTGACCGTGCTGAAGCCCTATGAGACCAATGCGGATGGCCGGCTCCATCCGGGTTACCGCGATCTCTTCCCGAGTGCCCCGCCGCCGGGCGTCGTGCCGGCCTGCGCGGAGGCCGGCATCGTCGGCGCGCTGACCGGCGTCGTCGGCACGCTGATGGCGATGGAGGTCATCAAGCTCGTCACCGGCGCCGGTGAGCCGCTGGTCGGCCGGCTGCTGCTCTATGACGGGCTGGCCGCCCGTTTCGAGACGCTGAAATATACCCGCCGGAGGGGCAATCCGTGACGGCAATTGTCCGCCTCGGACCGGATTTTTCCCGGTGGGAGGACCTCCTGGCGCTTATCCTCGGTGCCTTCGCCTATATGGATGGCGTCATCGACCCGCCGTCTTCCGCGCACCGGCTGACCCCGATCTCGCTCGCGACGAAGGCTCAAGCCGAAATCGCCTACGCGGCCATGGAGGGGCAGACGCTGCTCGGCTGTATCTTCTGCCGGCCGGAGGCCGGATCGCTCTATATCGGCAAGCTCGCGGTCGCGCCGGGTTTCCAGGGCCGGGGCGCCGGGCGGCTGTTGCTTGAAATGGCCGAGCAACTGGCGCGCGAGCTGGGCTTGCCGGAGCTGCGCCTTGAAACGCGCGTGGAACTGACGGGAAATCACGCCGCCTTCGCGCGTTGGGGATTTGTGAGGACGGGCGAATACGCCCATCCCGGTTTCGACCGCATCACCGCGATCGAAATGCGCAAGCGCCTCAGTTAGAGCATTTCCGGTTCACCGGAAGTGCTCTAACTCTTTGTTTTTATCGCATTATCCGACGTCGAAGCAAAATCGCTTCGACTGGAAATGCTTTAGATCCGGCTCGGCAGCACACGGTCCGGCGGGCGGTGGCCGTCGAAGAAGGTCCTGATGTTGATGACGACCTTCTCGCCCATGTCGACGCGGCCCTCGATCGTGGCCGAGCTCATATGCGGCAACAGAACGACCTTGCCCTCGGCGGCGAGCTTCAGGAGCTTCGGGCTGACCGAGGGTTCGTTTTCGAAGACGTCGAGGCCGGCGCCGGCGATCTTGCCCTCGCGCAGGCACTTGATCAGCGCCGTCTCGTCGATGATGCCGCCGCGCGCCGTGTTGACGATATAGCTCGTCGGCTGCATCAGCTCGAGCCTGCGGGCGGAAAGCAGGTGGAAGGTGGCGGGCGTCGAGGGGCAGTTGACCGAGACGATATCGACGCGTGCCAGCATCTGGTCGAGGCTGTCCCAATAGGTCGCTTCCAGCGCGTCTTCCGTGTCCGGGCGTACGCGGTGGCGGTTGTGGTAGTGGATGGAGAGGCCGAAGGCCTTGGCGCGCTTGGCGACCGCCGTGCCGATGCGGCCCATGCCGATGATGCCCAGCCGCTTGCCCCAGATGCGGCGGCCGAGCATCCAGGTCGGCGACCAGCCGGCCCAGTCGCCCTTGCGGTCGGTCAGGATATGCGCGCCTTCTGCGAGACGCCGGGGCGCGGCGAGGATCAGCGCCATCGTCATGTCGGCGGTGTCTTCGGTCAGGACGTTCGGCGTGTTGGTGACGGTAATGCCGCGCTTGGCAGCCGCCTCCACATCGACATTGTCGACGCCGTTGGAAAAACACGCGATCAGCTTCAACTGCGGACCGGCCTGTTCGATCAGCGCGGCATCAATCCGGTCGCCGAGCGTCGGCACCAGAACGTCGGCGCTCTTCACTGCGGCGACGAGTTCCGGCTGGCTGCGCGGCGTGTCGTCGATGTTGAGTTCTGCGTCGAACAGTTCGCGCATCCGGGTCTCCACCACCTCGGGCAGGCGGCGAGTGATATAGACCTTCGGTTTTTTCTTCTGCGTCATGGGATGTTCCGGCGTCCTGTTGACGGGTCCTTAACCAAGTTGGGCAAGGATTGCTTCATCAGGGGCATTTTCTACCAGACCCGGTCGCGAAGACAATCCGCCCGTCGTGCGGTCCCCGCGATTTGCTACCGCTGACCGGCATGGCAGCCCGATGCCCCCTCAAAATCTGTGCGGATCGTCCATGCGTAACCTTGTCGTGCGTCTCAGCCTCGTCGCCCTTGCGGGCATCATCCTTTCCGTCGCCGGCCTTCAGTCGGCCCATGCCCAGGCGGCCAAGGGCCCAAGCGGCCTGCCGCTGCCGCGCTTCGTCAGCCTCAAGGCCAAGAGCGTCAACCTGCGTGTCGGCCCGAGCGTCGATTATGCCGTGTCCTGGCGTTATCTGAAATCCGGCGTGCCGGTTGAAATCATCCAGGAATACGATAACTGGCGCCGCATCCGCGATGCCGATGGCACGGAAGGCTGGGTGAACCAAGCGCTGCTGTCGGGCGAGCGCACGGCCGTCACCGCGCCGTGGATGCGCGGCAAGGGCGAGGGGGTCTTCGTCAACATGCGCCGCGAGGGCATGTCGAACGCGACGCTGGTGGCCAAGATCCAGCCCGGCGTCGTCGTCAAGGTCGGCGAGTGCAACGGCGACTGGTGCCGTGCCGAAGTGGACGGCACGGCCGGCTGGGTCTCGCAGAACGAGATCTGGGGTGCCTATCCCGGCGAAGCCTTCAAATAAGGCCTGATTTCTTGGCCTCCGCCGCCAGCGATTGCAGCGGCCGGGGGCCGACCTGCTGGATGACGAGGCCGGCGGCAAGGCTGCCGAGGCGGCCGCAATCGGCAAGCGTGCGGCCAGCGGTATAGCCGTAAAGGAAGCCGGCGGCATAGAGATCGCCGGCACCCGTCGTGTCGACGACCGAGGGGATGCTGATCGCCTCCACCTTGCTGCGTTCGCCCTTCGACAGGATGACCGAGCCTTCCTCGCTCATCGTCACCGCCGCAAGGCGGCAATCCTGTGAAATCTTCGTCAGGGCTTCTTCAAAGTCTTCCGTCTCGTAGAGCGCCAGCGCTTCCGCCTTGTTGGCGAAGACGATGTCGACGGTACCGGAGCGCATCAGGTCAAGAAACTCACCGCGGTAGCGGTGCACGCAGAAACTGTCCGACAGCGTCATCGACATTTCGCGGCCGTGCGCGTGCGCGATGCGGGCGCATGCGCGGATCGCATCCTTGGCGCGCGGCGGATCCCATAGATAGCCTTCGAAATAGGTGACCTTGGCCTCGGCGACGACCTGCTCTTCGACATCCTCGGGGCCAAGCTCGACGCAGGCGCCAAGATAGGTGTTCATCGAGCGTTCGCCGTCCGGGGTGACGAAAATCATCGAGCGGGCGGTCGGCGGCGGGCCGGCGAGCGGCTTCGTCTCGAAATGCACGCCCTGGGCGCGGATGTCGTGGATGAAGATGTCGCCGAGCTGGTCGCCCGCGACCTTGCCGAAATAGGCGGCCTTGCCGCCGAAGCTCGCAACGCCCGAGGCGGTGTTGCCGGCGCTGCCGCCGGAGGCTTCGAGCGCGGGGCCCATGCGCGAATAGAGCAGTTCCGCGCGTTCAGCATCGATGAGGTTCATCGCCCCCTTGATGATGCCGTTGTCCGTGATGAAGGTTTCGTCGCAGCGCGCGATGATGTCGACGATGGCATTGCCGACCGTCAGCACGTCGAATTTGGTCATGCGGGGTATCCGTCTCGATAAGCCTGCCGCGCAAAAGTGTTCAGCGGTTTTGCGGCAACGGCATGCGTCAAAAAAGTAAGAGCCGGTATTCGGTCTTAACGGATTTTCCGGCAGTTGGAAGAAAAAAAGCCGCCGCGCCGTTTCCGGCGGGCGGCTTGATATCCGCGAAAGCGGATCAATCCTTGGCGCGTTCCACGTAGGAACCGTCTTCGGTGGCGATGACGACGCGCGTGCCGGCCGAAATGTGCGGCGGCACCAGCGTGCGAACACCGTTCGACAGGATCGCCGGCTTGTAGGACGACGAGGCCGTCTGGCCCTTCACGACCGGTTCCGTCTCGGCGATTTCGAGCGTGACGTGACGCGGCAGGTCGATGGCGATGGCGACGCCTTCGTGTACCGACAGGATGACCGTCATGCCTTCCTGGAGATAGGCCTTGAGGTCGCCGATGTCTTCGTGGGACATGGTGAGCTGGTCGTAGCTCTCCGGGTTCATGAAGTGGTAGCCTTCACCGTCCTCGTAGAGGAAGTTGTGCTCGCGGTCTTCCACGAAGGCGCGCTCGACCTGCTCGGTCGTGCGGTAGCGTTCGGAGACCTTCACGCCGTCGGAGATGCGGCGCATGTCGACCTGCGTGACAGGCGTGCCCTTGCCCGGGTGGAAGTTCTGCGCCGTCAGCACGACATAGAGCTTGCCTTCGACCTCGAGGACATTGCCCTTGCGGACGGAAGAGGCGATGATCTTTACCATAAGTCTTCCTTGTAAGTGACTGGTTCGCGTCGTAGAGGACCGCTTAAGGACGCTTCCCGGACGCTGAAAATCTGTATTCGGGGCCGCAACTACCCTATATCACGGCAAAAGACCAGTCTTCCCGCCGGCAAGGCCCAAGAAACCTGTCATATGAGCGTAACAAGCCAAAGACCCTCGCCCTGGTGGACGCCTGACGTCCATGCCGATCGCCGGCCGTTCCTGATGGCCCGCAACCGCATTCAGGCGGCGCTGCGCGGCTGGTTCGCCGCGCGTGATTTCGTCGAGGTCGATACGGCGACGCTGCAGGTTTCCCCCGGCAACGAGGCGCATCTGCACGCCTTCCAGACAGCCGCTATCGGTCATTCCGGTACTGAAACGCCGCTCTACTTGCACACCTCGCCGGAATTCGCCTGCAAGAAGCTGCTTGCGGCCGGCGAACGGCGCATCGCCTGTTTTGCCCATGTCTATCGCAACCGCGAGCGCGGCCCATTGCACCATCCGGAATTCACCATGCTGGAATGGTATCGCGCCGGCGAGACCTATGACGTGCTGATGGAGGATTGCGGCGCCATGCTGGTGCTCGCTGCTGAAATCGTCGGCGTTTCCATGCTGACCTACCGCGGCGCCACCTGCGATCCAAAGCTAGCGCCCGAACGATTGACGGTCGCGGCGGCCTTCCAGCGTCACGCCGCCATCGATCTTCTGGCGACGATCGCTCCCGATGGCGCGACGGACCGCGAGGCGCTTGCCACGGCCATGCGCGCCTCGGGCCTGCGGGTTGCCGAAGACGACACCTGGGCCGATCTGTTCAGCCGCGTGCTGGTGGAGAAGGTCGAGCCGGAGCTTGGCTTCGGCCGTGCCACCATTCTCTGTGAATACCCGACAGCCGAGGCCGCGCTGGCCCGCCCCGCGCCGCACGATCGTCGCGTCGCGGAGCGCTTCGAGCTCTACGCCTGCGGCGTGGAACTGGCGAACGCCTTTGGCGAACTGACGGACGTAGCCGAGCAGCGCCGCCGCTTCGAGCTGGAAATGGCGGAAAAAGCCCGCGTCTATGGCGAGACCTATCCGCTCGACGAGGATTTTCTGACGGCCCTTGCGGTGATGCCCGAGGCAAGCGGCATCGCGCTTGGCTTCGACCGGCTGGTCATGCTGGCGATGGGCGCGTCGCGCATCGATCAGGTGATCTGGGCGCCCGTCGCAGAGACCGCGCCGTGACGGCGGCGCGCAGCCTCTCCACCGTGGACGATCTCGTCGCGGCCGGCCTCGTGCGGGAGGACAGGCGCGCACAAGCCGCCGCCGTCGCCGAGCGTTATGCGGTTGCCGTCACGCCGCCGCTCGTCGCGCTCATCGATGCAGACGATCCCGATGATCCTATCGCCCGCCAGTTCGTGCCCGATGCCGCCGAGCTGGTGACGCTGCCGGAAGAGCGCGCCGACCCGATCGGCGACCTCGCGCACAGCCCCGTCGAGGGCATCGTGCACCGTTATCCCGATCGTGTGTTGCTGAAGGCGGTGCATGTCTGCCCCGTCTATTGCCGCTTCTGCTTCCGCCGCGAGATGGTCGGGCCGGAAGGCCTCGGCACGCTGACGCCGGCAGAACTCGACGCGGCCATCGCCTATATCGCCGGCCGCCCGGAAGTCTGGGAGGTGATCCTGACGGGCGGCGATCCGCTCGTGCTGTCACCGCGCCGCCTCCGCGACATGATGGAGCGGCTTGCCGCGATCGATCACGTGAAGATCGTGCGCTTCCACACCCGCGTGCCAGTCGTCGATCCCGCCCGCATCGATGCCGCGCTGATCGACGCGCTGAAAGCCTCCGGCAAGACCACCTATGTGGCACTGCACGCCAACCATCCGCGTGAATTCACGGAAGACGCCCGCGCCGCCGTCGCCCGTATCGTCGATGCCGGCATGATGATGATCAGCCAGACGGTGCTCCTGAAGGGTGTCAACGACGACGCGGATGTGCTGACCGCGCTGATGCGCAGCTTCGTCGAGAACCGGATAAAGCCCTATTACCTGCATCACCCGGACCTCGCGCCCGGCACGTCCCATTTTCGCCTGTCGCTCGCCGAAGGCCGGGCGCTGGTGGAGCGCCTGCGCGGTCGCGTCTCCGGCCTGTGTCAGCCCGCCTATATCCTCGACATCCCCGGCGGCCATGGAAAGGTGCGCGCGGATTCCATGGCGGTGGAAGAGGCGGGCGACGGCTGTTTCCGCCTGCGCGATTTTCGCGGCGAGACGCATTTTTATCCGCCGGAAGAGAATTAGGCCTTAAAAGCCTTTCTCAAAACTCCTCCCAGTCCCCGTCATTGCCCTTGTCCTGTCGCACGCCCAGTGCGCCGGCGAGCTTTTCGCTGAGGGCGAGGGCCGGCGAGCTGACCGGGCGGGATCTGGCGCTGGCCGTCTTGACGTTCCATTGACCGGGCGATTTGCGGGCGACGGCCGGCTCCGGCGCGGAAACAACAGGCGGGGCGGGGGTGGAGGGCACGACATGGAGGTGCGGCGCCTGCATGGAGCGGCCGGCAGCCGCGCCGCCGCCGACATTGAAACGGCCGATCAGGGCGTTCAGCGCCTGCACTTCCGAAGCGAGGCCATGGCTTGCCGCCGTCGTCTCCTCGACCATGGCGGCGTTCTTCTGCGTGCCCTGATCCATGGCGTTGACGGCGGTGTTGATCTCCTGAAGGCCGGTCGACTGTTCGCGCGCGGCCTCGACGATCGCCGCGACATGGCTGTTGATCTCCTGCACCTCCGTGACGATGGTCTGAAGCGCCCGGCCGGTATCGCCGACCAGCGACACGCCGGTGCGCACCTGCTCGCCGGAGGTGGTGATCAGCCCCTTGATCTCCTTGGCGGCCTTGGCGGAACGCTGGGCGAGTTCGCGCACTTCCTGCGCGACGACGGCAAAACCCTTACCGGCTTCACCGGCACGTGCCGCCTCGACGCCGGCATTCAGCGCCAGCAGGTTGGTCTGGAAGGCGATCTCGTCGATCACGCCGATGATGCTGGTGATCTCGCTGGAGGACTTTTCGATCTCTTGCATGGCAGCGACGGCGCGGCGCACGATCTCGCCGGATTTTTCCGCTCCCGTGCGGGTGCGCCCGACCAGCGCGCCGGCCTCTTCCGCCCGCCGGGTGGAATCCTTGACGGTGGTGGTGATCTCTTCAAGCGCGGCGGCGGTTTCCTCGACGGAGGCGGCCTGCTGCTCGGTGCGGCGCGACAGGTCGTCGGCGGCGGCGCGGATTTGGCTTGCACCGGCATCAATGGCCCGCGCATTCTCGCCGACTTCCCGCAACGCATCGCCGAGGCGCGAGACCGAGGCGTTGAAGTCCTCGCGCAGCCGGTCGAGATCGCCGTCGAAGGGTTTTTCGATCTGGCAGGTCATGTCGCCGGAGGCGAGCTTTCCGAGCGCGTCGGCAAGGCTGGCGACGGCCTCCTGCACCCGACCGCTGTCGCGGGTACGCTCGGCGTCGCGGGCCTGGCGCTCGCCATCGGCGCGGCGGCGGTCGTCCTCGCTTTGGCGCTCCAGGCGCTGGCGGTCGGCCGCATTGTCTCGGAAGACGGCGACGGTGCCGGCCATTTCGCCGATCTCGTCGGTGCGGTCGGCATGCGGGATGGAAACGGTCGTGTCGCCTTCGGCCAGCCGCTTCATTGCGGCACCCAGGCCGGTGAGCGGCGTCACGACGCGGCGGTTGACGAGGAAAATGGCGGCAAGCGCGATGCCCATGGCGGCGGCAAGCGACGCCCAGGTCAGCGCGAAGGCCGAGCCTTCCTCGGCGCGGGCCGACAGGATCGTTTCGTCCGTCACCTTCTGGGTGCGGGCGACGAGGTCGTTCAGCGAGGCGGTGATCGCATCGGCGCTCGCCTGCATCGGGCCCTTGTAAACCTCCAGCGCTGGCCCCTTGGCGGCTATGGCGGAGAACTGGATGAGCTTGGCGGATTCACCGAGATAGGTCTTAAGCGTCGCCTTGATGTCCTCCACCTCGGTCGTCGTCGCCGCGTCGCCGGTATTGGCCGCGCCATAGCTGTCGACCATGCCGGCGAATGCATCGGCGCGTTCCTTGATGCGCGCCTCGATGCGGCCGATCTCGTCCGGATCCATCGAGAGCAGATGTTCGGAATAGGTGGCGTTCAGCTCGGAAAAGGCGTGGCTCAGTTGCAGGATGCTGCTCATCTGCGGCATGCGGTCCGTGCCGATGCGCTCGATATGGCCGGTCATCGCCGAAAGCGAACGGAAGGCGACGGCACCCTGCAGGCCGCCCAGCACCACCATCAGGAGGAAGAGGGCGGGTAGCAGCCTGCTGATCCGGACATTGCGCATGACGGTTCCCTGAATTCTGGTGGCGGCACGGCCGCTTGCGAGTGCGCGAAAGTCTAGGGATCGTCGTTTAACGCCGGCTTAATGGAGCATTCCAAGCACCTGCCTTGCCGGGCGCTTTTCCACACCCTACATGCGGTGGCGAACAGGAGTTTGCGATGATCCTCGACGCTGCCCGGCTTTCGCTGGCCAATCTCTTTGCCCCCGAGACGCGCGGCGTCTTCTGGAAGGTTCTGGGCCTCACGCTGCTCGCCCTCGTCGTCGTCTGGTTCGGGCTGCGCGAGACCTTCATCGCCTTTGCCTGGCCGTGGCTTTCGGGCGCCTTCATGCCCGACCTGCCGGACTGGGCGGGCTGGCTCACCTTCGCCTTCGGCATCCTGGCCAGCATCGGGCTTGCGCTCGGACTGGCGCTGCTTCTGGCGCCCGTCACGGCCATCATCGCCGGCTTCTTCCTCGACGATGTCGCCGAGGTCATCGAGAAACGCGATTATCCCGTAGAAAAGCCGGGCGTCGCGCTGCCGATGGGGCAAGCCATCGCCGGTTCGATAAAATTCCTCGGTATCGTCATCCTCGGCAACCTCGTCGCGCTGTTCCTGCTGTTCATTCCGGGCGTCAATCTCGTTGCTTTCTTCGTGGTCAACGGCTACCTGCTCGGCCGGGAATTCTTCGAATTCGCCGCCATGCGCTATCGCCCGCCGCAGGAGGCGCGACTGTTTCGCGCCAAGCATGGGTCGACGGTGCTGCTCGCCGGCCTGTTGATCGCGGCCTTCCTGGCGATTCCCATCGTCAACCTGCTGACGCCGCTCTTTGCGGCCGGCCTCATGGTGCATCTCCACAAGGCCTTGAGCCGCAAGGACTCCGGTTTCTCACCGCGGCAGAACTGACGCGTCATACATGGCCGCGAAGTCGGCGCTCGGCGGGATCGGCTTGATCACGTCGATCATCACGCCGTTCGGATCGGCCGTGATGAAATGGCGCTGGCCGAAATCCTCGTCCCTGATCTCGCGCAGGATCGGCAGCCCGGCGGCGCGCACGGCGTTATAGACGGCATCAACATCCTCGACTTCGAAATTCAACAGAAGCCCCGAGACCTTGCCGCGCCCCACGGCCGGGATGGTCTCATGGCTGCCGTCGAGCACCGCAAGCGTCACCTTCTCATCCTCCTTCGATTGGAGATGGATATACCAGTCGCTGGTGAAGAGCGCCTCGAAACGGAAATGCGCCGTGTAGAATTCTGCGGTGCCGGCGACATCGTCGGTCATAATGACCGGATAGTAGCTGGTCGTTTTCATCGCTTTCCCTTTCGTGAAAATAAACATACAGTCCGTATGTTTTTATGAATTAACATACATTCAGTTTGTATGTAAAGGGGCGAGATGGCACGCAGCAACAAGGAACGTACGGAAGCGACGCGGCTGGCTCTGATCGCGGCGGCGCGGCGGCTGTTCGTGGAAAAGGGCTACGCGGAAACGGCGACGCCCGACATCGTGGCCGAGGCGGGCGTGACGCGCGGCGCGCTCTATCATCATTTCGAGGACAAGCGGGCGCTGTTTCGCGCCACGCTGGAGCGCGAGGCGGAGGCCGTGGCCGCGCGGATCGAGACGATCTCGGCCGCTTCCGGCACGCCGCGCGAGGCGCTGCTTTCCGGTGCTAGCGCCTATTTCGACGCGATGGCCGAACCCGGCCGCACGCGGCTTCTGTTGCTGGAGGCCCCCGCCGTTATCGGCTTCGAGGCCATGGGCGCCATCGAGCGCGACAATGCTGAGAATACCCTCGAAAGGGGCCTATCCGACCTGCTCGGGCCGGAGGTGGATGCCGGAAAACTCCAGGCGCTGACGGACCTGCTCTCCGCCGCCTTCGATCGGGCCGCCATCGCCATCGAGAGGGGAGCGGACCGCAAGGCCTATGAGGCGGCGATTGCCGACCTCATCGGCGGCCTCAGGGCGTAGGGCCGAACAGCTGCGGCGGCAGTTCTACCAGGGGCGCCGGCACGTCGCAGGTCTTTTCCGGCGCGCGACAGAGATCGGCGATGACACAGTGCTCGCATTCGGGCCGGCGGGCCTTGCAGCAGTAGCGCCCGTGCAGGATCAGCCAGTGATGGGCGTGGTAGAGATATTCGTCGGGGATGAGGCGCATCAGCTTCTCCTCCACCTCGTCGGGCGTCTTGCCGGGGGCTAGGCGCAGCCGGTTGGCGATGCGGAAGATATGCGTGTCCACCGCCATCGTCGCCTGGCCGAAGGCCATGGAGAGCACGACATTCGCCGTCTTGCGGCCGACGCCCGGCAGCATGATGAGCTCCTCGCGGGTGCGCGGCACCTCGCTGCTAAAGCGGTCGACCAGCATTTGGCTGAGCGCGATGACGTTCTTCGCCTTGTTGCGATAGAGGCCGATCGTCTTGATGTAGTCGCGCACCTTCTCCTCGCCGAGCGCGAGCATCTTTTCCGGCGTATCGGCAACGGCAAAGAGCGCGCGGGTCGCCTTGTTGACGCCGGCATCGGTCGCCTGCGCGGAAAGCGCGACGGCGACGACGAGCGTGAACGGGTTCACATGTTCGAGCTCGCCTTTCGGCTCCGGCCGCTGGATGGAGAAGCGGCGAAAGATCTCCTTCAGCTCGTCCTGCGAATAGAGGCTTTTCGGCCGGGCGGGCGCCTTGCGGCGCGGGGGCGTCGTCTTTTTGATCTTTCCGTTTTCCATGGTGCTTCCGCAGGGCGCATATCGTGGCCGCAAAACCGCTACACACTTTTGCGCGACATGCTTATAATCCTCGCCCATGACGCAAGGCAACGCTGACATCACGATGAACGACCAACCGGTCTTCTCGGCCGAGCTGCACCCCTACCGGTCGCTCGGACGCAACGGCCACCGCATCTTCTTCCTCATCGCCGGCGCGCTCAGCTTTGCTCATATGGCGGTGTTCCTGATCTCGGGCGCTTGGCCTGTCGTGCTGTTCTTCGGGGCGGATTTCCTGATCCTCTTCGGCGCCTTCTGGCTGAACAACCGCGCCGCCAGGGCGCGCGAGGTGGTCTCGCTGTCGCGCACCAACATTTCCATCCGCAAGATCAGTCCGTCCGGCCGCGAAACGGAGCATGTCTTCAACCCGTTCTGGGCGCGTTTCCAGGTGTCGCGCAAGGCCAAGATTGGCATCACCGCCATGCATGTGCGCGGCAACGGCCGCGAGACCGACGTCGGCACCTTCCTGCCGCTCGACGATCGCGAGCGTTTCGCCTCGGCCTTTTCCGGAGCGCTGGCGCGGGTCAAGCGCGGCTACTGACTGACTTGGCAGGAATCGGGTGGCGAGCCCGCGCGCGCCATGCTTTTCTGGCGGCACAGGAGAAAAGCGATGAACATTGCCGCGACTTTGCAAACCGACATCACGCCCGAGGGCGACGATTACACGACCGTCCGCCAGGTCATCGAAATGATCACGGACGACTATCGCGACCAGCCTGGTCTGGAGCACATTGCCGGTCGCCTCGGCCAGTCGCCGACGCAGCTGCAAAAAACCTTCACCCGCTGGGCTGGCCTCTCGCCGAAAGCCTTTCTGCAGGCCGTGACGCTCGATCACGCCAAGCGCCTGCTGCGCCAGGAAGAGCTGCCGCTGCTGGAAACCAGTTTCGAGGTCGGCCTGTCCGGACCGAGCCGCCTGCACGATCTGTTCGTCACGCATGAAGCCATGTCGCCGGGCGAATGGAAGGCGCGCGGTGCCGGCCTGACGATCCGCTACGGGTTTCATCCGTCGCCCTTCGGCCGTGCGCTTGTCATGATCACCGACCGTGGTCTTGCCGGGCTTGCCTTCGCCGACGAGCCCGGTGGGCAGGATGCCTTCGAGGACATGTCCTCTCGCTGGCCCAATGCTCATTATGTGGAGGACAGCGAGGCGACCGCCGCCTATGCCACGCGCATCTTTGATCCGACCCGCTGGGACCCGAAGGCGCCGCTGCGCATCGTGCTGATCGGCTCGGATTTCCAGGTCCGCGTCTGGGAGGCGCTGCTGCGCATCCCCATGGGCTGCGCCGTCACCTATTCGTCGATTGCCGAAACGCTCGGCCAGCCCACCGCCTCGCGCGCCGTCGGCGCTGCCGTCGGCCGCAACCCCATTTCTTTCGTCGTGCCGTGTCACCGTGCGCTCGGCAAGAGCGGCGCGCTCACTGGCTACCATTGGGGCCTGACGCGCAAGCGGGCGATGCTCGGCTGGGAATCGGGCAAGGCCTGAAACGAAAAAGGCCGGCAGAGATGCCGGCCTTTTCATTGGGAGGTCTTGGGATCGCTCAGTGCGCGCCCGACATGTCGCCGAGGACGTCCTTGGTCTTGACGGTCGAATCAGCGTTCAGCGTATAGACCATGGGAACGCCGGTCGCGAGGTTGAGCTTCAGGATCTCGTCCTTGGTCAGCTTGTCGAGCACCATAACCAGCGAGCGCAGCGAATTGCCGTGCGCGGCGACGAGGACCTTTTCGCCGCGCAGCACGCGGGGCAGGATTTCCGTGAGGTAATAGGGCCAGACGCGGGCACCGGTGTCGCGCAGACTCTCGCCGCCCGGCGGCGGGATGTCGTAGGACCGGCGCCAGATATGCACCTGCTCCTCGCCCCACTTGGCACGGGCGTCGTCCTTGTTGAGGCCGGAGAGATCGCCGTAGTCGCGCTCGTTGAGCGCCTGGTCACGAATCGTTTCCAGACCCTGCTGGCCGATCTCGTCGAGGATGATCTTCAGCGTCTTCTGGGCGCGGGAAAGGTCCGAAGTGAAGGCGATGTCGAACTTGATGCCCGTCTCGGCGATCGCCTTGCCGCCGGTCTTGGCTTCCTCGACGCCGAGTTCGGTCAGGTCGGGATCGCGCCAGCCGGTGAAGAGGTTTTTCAGGTTCCATTCGCTCTGGCCGTGGCGAACGAGGACGAGGGTTCCGCTCATGAAGTGTTCTCCCGATTGAAAAAGATCAGTTGAGCCCGAGCACGTCGAGCATGGAATAGAGGCCGGGTTTCTTGTCGCGCGCCCAGAGTGCTGCCTGCACGGCGCCGCGGGCGAAGATCGAGCGGTCGGTCGCGCTGTGCGACAGCGTCACCAGCTCGCCTTCGCCGGCGATGACGACGGAATGTTCGCCGATGACCGAGCCGCCGCGCAGCGTCGCAAAGCCGATCGTGCCGGTGGGCCGCGCGCCGGTATGGCCGTCGCGCACGCGCACGGAATTGTCGGCCAGCGATATGCCGCGCCCCTTGGCGGCGGCCTGGCCGAGCAACAGCGCCGTGCCGGAGGGCGCATCGACCTTGTGCCTGTGGTGCATTTCCAGCACCTCGATATCCCAGTCGGCGGGGCCAAGCGCGCGGGCGGCGGTCTCGGTGAGCACGCCGAGCAGGTTCACGCCGAGGCTCATATTGCCCGATTTGACGATACGGGCATGGCGGGCGGCCGCCTTGATCTTCTCGTCGTCTGCGGCCGAGCAGCCGGTGGTGCCAATGACATGCACGATGCGGGCCTGCGCGGCCAGCCCGGCGAAGTCGACGGTCGCAGCGGGCGCGGTGAAATCGAGCACGCCTTCGGCGGCGACGAAGGCTTCGAGCGGTTTGTCGGTGATGGCAACCCCGATCGGGCCGAGGCCGGCGAGTTCGCCCGCGTCGCGGCCGATGAAGGGCGATCCCTCGCGCTCGACGGCGGCGAACACCTCTGCGCCCTCGATGGCGTGGATGGTGCGGATCAGCGTCTGGCCCATACGGCCGGCGGCGCCGACGACGACCAGCTTCATTGCGGTGCCGCTCATGTCTTGTCCCTGTTACTTGTTGCCGGCCGGAGCCTGCAGGCTGTTGAGGCGAGCGTAAAGGCCGTTTTCGCGGCTCGCAAGCGCCGTGTGCGAGCCTTCCTCGACGACTGCACCGTCCTGCATCACGATGATCTTGTCGGCGCGCACGACGGTCGAGAGACGATGTGCGATGACGACGACGGTGCGCCCGCTCATCGCCTCGTCCAGCGCCTTCTGCACGGCCTGTTCGGATTCGGTGTCGAGCGCGGAGGTCGCCTCGTCGAGCAGCAGGATCGGCGCGTTGCGCACCAGCGCGCGGGCGATCGACAGCCGCTGGCGCTGGCCGCCGGATAGCGTCACGCCATTTTCGCCGACCGGCGTGTCGTAGCCGAGCGGCTGGGCGAGGATGAAGTCATGCGCATAGGCATGGCGCGCGGCTTCCTCGATCTCGGCATCTGTCGCGTCCGGGCGGCCATAGCGGATGTTGTCGCGGATCGTGCCTTCGAAGAGGTAGGGCTGCTGCGAGACATAGGCGATGGCGTTGCGCAGCGACTGCTTGGTCACATGGGCGATGTCCTGCCCGTCGATCAGGATTTGCCCCTCCGCCGGATCGTAGAAGCGCGGAATGAGGCTGATGACCGTGGATTTGCCGGCACCCGAGGGACCGACGAGGGCAGTCGTCTTACCGCCCTCGGCGGTGAAGTTCAGGCCCTTGAGGATCGTCTCGGTTTCCGAATAGCCGAAACGCACGTCCTTGAAGGTGATGGTGGCATCGGTCACGGCCAGCGGCTTGGCATCCGGCCGATCGGCCTGGCGCGGCTTGAGGTCGAGGATCTCGTAGATCATGCGGGCGTTGACGACCGCGCGCTCCAGCGAGACCTGCAGGCGGGCGAGACGCTTGGCCGGCTCATAGGCCATCAGAAGCGCGGTGACGAAGGAGAAGAAGGCACCCGGCAGAATGCCGCCATAGATCGAGCGATAGGCGGCATAGCCGAGTACGCCCGAAATGGCGAAACCGGCAAAGGCTTCCGTCATCGGCGCGGTGCGCTCCGACAGGCGGGCGATACGGTTCGAGCGGTTTTCCGCCCGCGCGATGATGCCCTCGACCTTGTCCTTCAGCTGGGCTTCCATCGTGAAAGCCTTGACGATGGTGATGCCCTGTATCGTCTCCTGCATGGCGCCGAGCACGTGGCTGTTCAGTTCGACGGATTCGCGTGTGGCGCTGCGCAGGCGCTTGGAAACGTAGCGCAGGCCGATCAGCAGCGGCGGCGCGACCAAGAACACGATCAGCGTCAGGATCCAGTCCTTCGACAGCATCACCGCGATGAGCGCGACGAGCGTCAGGAAATCGCGCGCGACCGATGTCACAGTCATGTTGAGCACGTCACGGATGCCGGTAACGTTCTGGCTGATCTGGGCCGCGAGATAGGCCGAGCGCGATTCCGAGAAGAAGCCGACGCTGAGCGCCATCAGATGCGAATAGAGGCGACGCTGGTAGCGCGCAACGATGTTGTTGCCGATCTTCGAGAGGATGACGGCCTGAAAATAGGTGGCGAAGCCGCGCAGCACGAAGGCGACGAAGATCGAGCCGCAGATCAGGATGACAAGGTCGGCGCGCTTGTTGGCGAAGGCCTCGTTGACGACGGATTCCATGATCCATGCCGTGAACGCCGTGGTCGCGGCCACGATGGCGAGGCTGAGCACGGCAAGGCCGTAGCCCTTGATGTGGTCACGGCCGTTCTCGGCGATGACGCGCTTCAGCACGGTGGTGACGGTGTCGGAGCTGACGTGGGGGCGCTCGGGACGACTCTTATCGGCCAATAGACTGACTTTCCTGCACGATCTCACGGGCGCCGGCTAAAAGTGGCGCTTTGGCCGCTCTATAGGGTGTCGGTCGGCCTTTGGCGAGTCCGCGGCGGTGTCAAGCGTTGCCGAAGGTCTCACCTTTTCCAGTGGCGTCCCTCGGTTGCAACACCAAACCTGTCCGGCATACGCGCAAAGGCGGCGAGACCGGCAAGCGCTGCGACCGGGTGGGTGACGACATAGGTCGGGATGGATTTGAGCAGTGCGCTGTGCGGTGCCTTGTCCTCGAAGGCGGCGCGGAACTCCGGGCCGCGCAGGGCGGGCAGGATCTTTTGCGAGATGCCGCCGGCCAGGAACACGCCGCCCTTGGCCATGAAGATCATCGCCATGTCGCCGGCCACGCGGCCGAGATAGGTCGAAAACAGCGAGACGGTCTCGACGGCCGCACGATCTTCCTGCGCCAGCGCCTTGCCCGTCACGTCGGACGGTTTGGCGAGCGTCGCGTCTACGCCGTCGGCCGCGCAGATGGCGCGATAGATGTTCATGATGCCGCGCCCGCAAAGCAGCTGCTCGGCGGAGATGCGGCCCTCGATGGGCTCGAGGAACGGCCAGATGCGGTAGTCGCGCTCGCTGCGCGGGCCGACATCGACATGGCCGCCTTCGCCGGGAACCGGGATCCAGCTGTGGCGGGCATAGACGAGGCCGGCGACGCCAAGCCCGGTGCCGGGGCCGAGCACGGTGCGCGAGGCGGCGTTGCGCTCGATGCCGGGGCCGATCTTTTCCCGGTCGGTGTCGCCAAGCGAGGCGACGGCGAGCGCCTGCGCCTCGAAATCGTTGACGAGCAGAACGTCCTCGAAGCCGAGATTGGCGATCATGTCGCGCGGGCGCACCACCCAGGGGCAATTGGTCAGCGGCACCTCGTCGCCCTGGATCGGGCCGGCGAGCGCCAGGATCGCCGAGCGCGGCTGCACCGAGCTCGTGTCGAGGATGCATTTCTGCAGCGCGTCGTCGATATTGGCGAAATCGGCGGTCTGGACGATCGGAAACTGCTTGGGTTCGGCAAAGGCATCCAGCAGCAGCGCGAAACGCGCATTGGTGCCGCCGATATCGCCGACGAGAATGGGGAAGGGGAAGTTGGTCTCGTTATCGCTCGGCCTTGCCATCAAGCTATCCCGTTCTTCGCGTCGTCATTTTGCATATCGCCTATCCGGGCTCAACAGTGCCGTCAATCGGCGGCGAAGTCGAGCAGGTGTTCGGCGGTGGCGCGGTTCAGCGCCATCGGAATGTCGTAGACGATGGCAAGCCGCATCAGCGCCTTGACGTCGACATCGTGCGGCATGGGGGTGAGCGGATCGACGAAGAAGATCAACACGTCCACTTCGCCGGTCGCAATCAGCGCGCCGATCTGCTGGTCGCCGCCGAGCGGGCCGCTCTTGAGGCGCGTAATGTCGAGGCCGGGGCAAGCTTCCAGTACGCGGCCACCGGTGGTGCCGGTCGCGACGATCTTCGCCTGCGAGAGCACCTTTTCATTGCGCTGCGCAAAGGCCGCCATGTCGTCCTTTTTCTCGTCATGAGCGATGAGGGCGATGCATCTGCGGCGGGACATGGCGTTCCTCGTAAGGCGCGACGGGGAAGTTTAAATCGATTTGATCGCCTTATACAAAAGCGGCGGGGCCTTGAAAAGCCCGTCGCGAGAGGTGTCTTACTGGAACGGACGCGGGATCGGGATCGGCACGACGGCCGGCAGGGCCGTGTCGTTGGCGATAACAGCCTCGATGCTGCTCGCCGGCGTGTCACCGCCGCCCGAGAAGGCGAGCGCGGTGGAGGAGACGCCGCCATTGCCCTGATAGGTCACTTCCTGCTCGGAGGCCGGCGAGGCGCTGGCAAGCACCGTGCCGCAGGCTTTCGGCAGGTTTGCCATCGTCAGATACCAGGGCTTTACGGGCTTGTCGTCTTTCTTCGGCTTCGGCTTGGACCAGGGCTCCTTGGTGAACCACCAGGCAAGCGATGCATCGCAGCCATCGCCGGCCGGTACGCGGGCCTGGGGCTTGCAGCCGGCCGCCCCCTCCGGGCACTTGATGCGGATGTGGAAGTGCTCGTCATGGCCGTAGATCGGCCGCACCTTGCCGAGCAGCGACCGGTCGCCCTGCCAGGTGTCGCAGAGCTTCTTCTTGATCGCCGGATTGACGAAGACGCGATCGACCTGCGGGTAGCTCGCCGCCTGCATGACGAGCTTGGCATGGGTCGAGGTCCAGCGACGCGAATCGACGGTCAGGAACTTGCTCTTGTCGAGCATGGAGGTGAAGGGCATCTTCTCGCGCTCCTCGGCCGACAGGCGATGATCTGGCATCGGCGTGAACCAGATATCGGCGTCGAGGCCGACCTGGTGCGAGGCATGACCCGACAGCATCGGTCCGCCGCGTGGCTGCGAGATGTCGCCGAGCAGCAGGCCCGGCCAGCCGATCTTCCGCGCATCCTGAGAAAACTGCTCCAGGAGCGCGATCATCTGCGGATGACCCCAGCGCCGGTTGCGCGACAGGCGCATCGCCTGCCAGGCCGGCCCGTCCGTCGGGATCGCCACCGCGCCGGCAATGCAGCCCTTGGCATAGGAACCGTAAGGATTGGTCGCCATTTTCGCCGGCAGGCGCTTGGCGCCGAACAGTTCCTTGGCCGGCCGGTCCTCGGCGGCGGAGGGAGCGGCAAGGGCGGTCAGCGCGAGGCCGGCGGCCATCAGGCACGGGATGAGGCGGATAGGCTTGGAAGGCAGGGGCATTGGCAGGTCTCGAAGTCGCAATCGCTCACGAAAGGTTAAAGGATCATCCTTTCGCGGAGGTGAATCGTCGTGCCGGATAGGGACGGCAAAAACCGCCGCTTTCATGGCAGGCCTGTCAATTGCCCGGATTTTGCCTATTCTCCGCTGCATGCTTCGGCAAACGCATGGAAAGGGAAGTGGCATGCAGGCAGCCTTCGGGAAAACATGGGTCGCAGCGACTTTGGCGCTTGCCCTCGTAACAGGAGCGGCCGCGCAGGATGCTGCAGGCCCGGTCTGGCGCAACGGCATCTCGACCATCGGCGAGCTGAAGCATCCGGACGGCTTTGCGCATTTCGACTATGTCAATCCCGATGCGCCGAAGGGCGGCGAGCTGAAACTCTCCGAAACCGGCACCTACGACACGTTCAACCTCATCCTCTCCAAGGGCGAGGCGGCGACGGGTGTCGGTTCGCTCGTCTTCGACACGCTGCTGAAATCGGCCGAAGACGAGATCACTGCCTCCTATGGCCTGCTCGCCGAGGGCGTTTCTTATCCCGACGACTTCTCGTCGGCGACCTTCCGCCTGCGTGCGGAGGCCAAATGGGCGGACGGGCAGCCGGTGACGCCGGAGGATGTCGTCTATTCCTTCGAAAAGCTGAAGGAGCACAATCCGCTCTATGCCAACTATTACCGCCATGTGACGTCCGCCGAAAAGACCGGCGACCGTGACATCACCTTCCGCTTCGACGAGAAGAACAACCGCGAACTGCCGAACATTCTCGGCCAGTTCCCGGTCATCCCCAAGCACTGGTGGGAGGGAACGGACGCCAAGGGCAACAAGCGCGATATCAGCCGCACCACGCTGGAGCCGGTGATGGGCTCCGGCCCCTACAAGATCGGCGCGTTCCAGGCCGGCGCCTCCATTCGCTTCGAGCGGCGTGATGACTATTGGGGCAAGGACCTCAACGTGAATGTCGGCCAGAACAATTTCGGCACGATCACGTATACGTTCTTCGGCGACAGGACCGTCGAATTCGAAGCCTTCCGCACCGGCAATGTCCAGTTCTACCAGGACAACAGCGCCAGCCACTGGGCCACCTCCTACGATTTCCCCGCTGCCAAGGACGGGCGCGTGGTGCGCGAGGAGATCGAGAACCCGCTGCGTGCCACCGGCATCATGCAGGCCTTCGTGCCGAACCTGCGCCGCGACAAGTTTAGGGATCAGAAGGTGCGCGAGGCGCTGAACTACGCCTTCGATTTCGAGGACCTGAACCGCAGCCTCGCCTATAATGCGTTCCAGCGCGTCGACAGCTATTTCTGGGGCACGGAACTGGCGTCCTCCGGCCTGCCGGAAGGGCGTGAGAAGGAAATCCTCGAGGAGCTGAAGGACAAGGTTCCCGCCGACGTTTTCACCACGCCCTATACCAACCCCGTCAATGGCGACCCGCAGAAGGTGCGCACCAACCTGCGCAAGGCGCTGGATCTCTTCAAGGAGGCCGGCTACGAGCTGAAGGATCGCAAGCTGGTCAACGTGAAGACGGGCGAGCCCTTCGGCTTCGAGATCCTGCTCTCCAATCCCTCCTTCGAACGCACGGTCACGCCCTTCGTCAACAGCGTGAAGAAGATCGGCGTCGATGCGCGCATCCGCACCGTCGATGCCTCGCAATATACCAACCGCACGCGCAGCTTCGACTATGACATGATCTACGGCATCTGGGCGCAATCGCTCGTTCCGGGCAACGAACAGAGCGACTATTGGGGTTCGGCCTCGGCCAACCAGCCGGGCTCGAAGAACTATGCCGGCATTTCCGATCCGGCGATCGACGAGCTTATCCGCCGCATCATCTTCGCGCCGAACCGCGAGGAGCTGGTGGCGACCACCCATGCGCTCGACCGCGTGCTGCTCGCCCATCATTATGTCGTGCCGCTGTTCTATGCCAAGGCGCAGCGCATCGCTTATTGGAACAATCTCGTGCGTCCGGCGGAGCTGCCCTATTATGGGCTCGGCTTCCCGAATGTCTGGTGGTCGAAGAACGCTGCGAAATGAGCCGGGGCTTGCGCCGCACAGCCGGCTGGGCTCCATATAGCGACAGCGAATCACCGCTGCCGGCTGCGGTGGCAAAACGAGAAGGTTTGGGCTTGATCGACAGGATATCGAAGCGGCGGCGTGCCGCAGACGGGCGCGTCCTTCCGGTGGAGCGTCGCTGATGGGCGCCTATATCCTGCGTCGTCTTCTGCTCATGATCCCGACCATCTTCGGCATCATGGCGATCTCCTTTGCCATCGTGCAGTTCGCGCCGGGCGGCCCGGTGGAGCAGGTCATTTCCGACCTCACCAACCAGGGCGCGGGCGACCGCCTCTCCGGCGGCGGCGACATGCTGCAGAATGCCGGCGGCGAGGGCGCCTATCGCGGCTCGCAGGGGCTCGATCCCGAATTCATCGCCAAGCTGGAAAAGCAGTTCGGTTTCGACAAGCCGCCGCTCGAGCGCTTCTTCACGATGATGTGGGATTACATGCGTTTCGATTTCGGCGAGAGCTTCTTCCGCAACACCTCGGTCGTCGATCTCATCGCCGAAAAGATGCCGGTTTCCATCTCGCTCGGCGTGTGGATCCTGATCTTTTCCTACGCCATCTCCATCCCGCTCGGCATCAAGAAGGCGGTGTCGGATGGCTCGGCTTTCGACGTCTGGACCTCGGGTATCATTATCATCGGCTATGCGGTACCGAGCTTTTTGTTCGGCATCCTGCTCATCGTGCTCTTCGCCGGCGGGTCCTTCCTCGACTGGTTCCCGCTGCGCGGCATCGTTTCGGACAATTTCGACAGCCTCGCCTGGTGGCAGAAGCCGCTCGATTACATGTGGCACATGACGCTGCCGCTGATCACGTTGCTGCTTTCGGCCTTCGCCACCACGACGCTGCTCACCAAGAACTCGTTCATCGACGAGATCAAGAAGCAGTATGTCACGACGGCGCGCGCCAAAGGGCTGACGGAGGGGCAGGTGCTCTACGGCCATGTCTTCCGCAATGCCATGCTGATCATCATCGCCGGCTTCCCCGGCGCCTTCATCTCGGCCTTCTTCACGGGATCGCTGCTCATCGAATATATCTTCTCGCTCGATGGCCTCGGCCGTCTCGGCTACGATTCCATCGTGCGGCGCGACTACCCGATCGTCTTCGCGACGCTCTTCATCTTTTCGCTGATGGGCCTCGTCGTCAGCCTCATCTCCGACCTCATCTATACCTGGGTCGACCCCCGCATCGATTTCGACCGGAGGGACGTATGATGAGTGCCGTGACGGATACAAAGCCGGCCGCACCCCCGCGCAAGGGGCTGCTCAACCCGACCAATCTTAGGCGCTGGGAGAATTTCAAGGCGAACCGGCGCGGCTACTGGTCGCTCTGGATTTTTCTGGTCATCTTCGTGCTCTCGCTCTTTGCCGAGGGCATCGCCAACGACCGGCCGATCATCGCCTCCTACAAGGGCGAGTTGCTCTTCCCCGTCGTGGTCGATTACCCGGAAGAAAAGTTCGGCGGCTTCCTGGCCGAGACCGATTACCGCTCGGATTTCATCCAAGACGAGGTCAATGCCAACGGCTGGATGCTCTGGCCGCCGATCCGCTATTCCTACAGCTCGACCAATTCCAACATCCCGCATTCCGCGCCGACGAAACCCTTCTGGCTGATGTCGAAGGAAGAGCGCTGCGCCGGCTATCCCGGCGGCGTGAACGACCCGAACTGCACGATCAGCAATCTCAACTGGCTCGGCACGGACGACCAGGCGCGCGACGTGCTCGCCCGCGCCATCTACGGCTTCCGCATCTCGGTTCTGTTCGGCCTGGCGCTCACCATTGCATCCGCCGTGGTCGGCGTGACGGCCGGGGCCGTGCAGGGCTATTTCGGCGGCTGGACCGACCTCCTGATGCAGCGCTTCATCGAGATCTGGTCGTCGATGCCGGTGCTCTACATCCTGCTCATCATCGCCGCCATCCTGCCGCCCGGCTTCTGGATCCTGCTCGGCATCATGCTGCTCTTCTCCTGGGTCGGTTTCGTCGGCGTGGTGCGTGCGGAATTCCTGCGCGCCCGCAATTTCGAATATGTCCGGGCGGCGCGCGCGCTCGGCGTCGGCAATGTCACGATCATGTACCGGCACCTTTTGCCGAACGCGATGGTGGCGACGCTGACCTTCCTACCCTTCATCCTCTCGGGCTCGATCACCACGCTCACCTCGCTCGACTTCCTGGGCTTCGGCATGCCACCGGGTTCGCCGTCTCTGGGCGAGCTGATCGCGCAGGGCAAGAACAACCTTCAGGCGCCGTGGCTCGGCATCACCGCCTTCGTCGTCATGTCCGTCATGCTGTCGCTTCTGATCTTCGTCGGGGAAGCCACGCGTGACGCCTTCGATCCGAGGAAGACCTTCCGGTGAGCACACGCGAAATCCTCCTGTCCGTCAAAGACCTGTCGGTCGCCTTCCATCAGGGCGGCAAGACGTCGCTTGCCGTCGATCAGGTGTCCTTCGACATCCACCGCGGCGAGGTCGTGGCGTTGGTCGGTGAGTCCGGTTCCGGCAAATCGGTGACGGCCAATTCCATCCTGAAGCTCCTGCCCTATCCTGCCGCGAGCCACCCCTCGGGCGAGATTCGTTTCAACGGCAAGGACCTGCTGAACGCATCGGATGCGACGTTGCGCGCGGTGCGCGGCAACGACATCACAATGATCTTCCAGGAACCGATGACCTCGCTCAATCCGCTGCATTCGATCGAGCGGCAGATCGGCGAGATCCTGAAACTGCACCAAGGTATCGAAGGTGTGGCCGCACGCGCAAAAATTCTGGAGCTGCTGAACCAAGTCGGCATCCGCGAGCCGGAAAAGCGCCTCGCGGCCTATCCGCATGAGCTCTCCGGCGGCCAGCGCCAGCGCGTCATGATCGCCATGGCGCTCGCCAACCGCCCGGAACTCTTGATCGCCGACGAGCCCACGACGGCGCTCGACGTGACCGTGCAGGCGCAGATCCTCGAACTCCTGAAGACCCTGAAGGACGAGCACGGCATGTCCATGCTCTTCATCACCCATGATCTCGGTATCGTGCGAAAGTTCGCCGACCGGGTCTGCGTGATGACCAAGGGCAAGATCGTCGAGACCGGCCCGGTCGAGGAGATATTCTCCAACCCGCAGCATGCCTATACGCGCCACCTTCTCGCCTCCGAACCGAAGGGCGAGCCGCGGCCGGGCGATGTAAGCCAGCCCGTCATCATCGAAGCCGACGACGTCAAGGTCTGGTTCCCGATCAAGGCAGGCTTTATGCGCCGCGTCGTCGATCATGTGAAGGCGGTCGACGGTATCGACCTGACGCTGCGTGCCGGCCACACGCTCGGCGTCGTCGGCGAATCCGGTTCTGGCAAGACGACGCTCGGTCTCGCGCTGACGCGTCTTATCGCCTCGCAAGGCCGCATCGCCTTCATCGGGCAGGACATTGCCGGCCACTCTTTCGCCGAGATGCGACCGCTGCGCCGGCGCATGCAGATCGTCTTCCAGGATCCCTTCGGATCGCTCTCGCCGCGCATGTCGGTCGCCGATATCGTCGCCGAGGGCCTGAAGATCCACGAGCCCGCCTTGTCGGAAGCCGAGCGCGACCATCGCGTGGCCGCAGCACTGGAGGAAACGGGCCTAGATGCCTCGACCCGCTGGCGCTATCCGCATGAATTTTCCGGCGGCCAGCGCCAGC
The DNA here is from genome assembly GCF_049199205.1 of Shinella sp. M31. NCBI lineage: Bacteria > Pseudomonadati > Pseudomonadota > Alphaproteobacteria > Hyphomicrobiales > Rhizobiaceae > Shinella > Shinella sp. M31. The sequence goes on from NZ_JBLZPH010000079.1 coordinate 75,270, forward strand.
GCATCGCGATTGCCCGCGCCATGGTGTTGAAGCCCGAATTCGTGATGCTCGACGAGCCGACCTCCGCGCTCGACATGAGCGTGCAGGCGCAGGTGGTCGAGCTGCTGCGCGATCTCCAGGCCAAGCACAATCTCGCCTATCTCTTCATCAGCCACGATCTCAAGGTCGTGCGAGCGCTTGCCAATGACATCATCGTCATGCGCGCCGGGCGCGTCGTGGAGAAGGGGCCGGCGAAAGACATCATCGAGCGCCCCGCGGAGGCCTATACCAAGGCCCTCATGGCCGCCGCCTTCAATCTCGAAGCCGTCAGGGCCGAGAGCATCCATCAGTAGCCAAGAAGAGACTGCCCATGAAAAGCCCCGTGATCATCGATCTGAAATTCGATCAGGAGGAGGTCGCGGCGGCGTTAAAGGGGGCCTTTCCGGACCGCGAGGTCGTCAATCTCCTGCATCCGGGCAGCCGCAAGCGCGATCTCTCCGGCATCGACTATGCCGTGGTCTGGAAGCCGGGCGCCGATCTCTTTTCGCGGGCGAAGGATCTGAAGGTCGTATTCTCCGGCGGCGCGGGCGTCGACCACGTGCTGACGCTGCCGGGCCTGCCGGATGTGCCGCTCGTCCGCTTCGTCGACGAGACGCTGACGACCCGGATGAGCGAATGGGTGGTCATGCAGTGCCTCCTGCATATGCGCCAGCATCGTCTTTACGAGGAGCAGCGTGGCAAGCGCATCTGGCGCGAGCTTTCCCAGCCGGAGGCCAAGGATTTTACCGTCGGCATCATGGGCTTCGGCGTGCTCGGACAGGATGCGGCGAAAAAGTTGAAGACACTCGGTTTCAACGTCATCGGCTGGTCGAAGAGCGGCCGAAAGGTCGAGGGTTTCGAGACGTTCGACGACAGCGGTCTCGATGCCTTCCTCGGCAGGAGCGACATCCTCGTCGGGCTGCTGCCGCTGACGCCGGACACGAAGGGCATCTTCAACACCGGCCTCTTCACGCGCCTCAGCCGCAAGGGGCCGTTTGGCGCGCCCGTCTTCATCAATGCCGGGCGCGGCGGTAGCCAGGTGGAGGCCGATATCGTCGCGAGCCTCAACGACGGCACACTCCACGGTGCCTCGCTCGACGTGTTCGAGCAGGAGCCGCTGCCCCTCGAAAGCCCGTTCTGGGCGATGGACAAGGTGTTTTTGACCCCGCATGCCGCGGCCGCCTCGGATGTCGCGGCCCTCTTCCGCCATGTGGAACAGCAGATCACGCGTCTCGAAAGCGGCAAGCCGCTCGAACATCTCGTCGATCGGAGCGCCGGCTACTGAGGTCTTTTTGTTTTGCGCATTTCCGGACGCAAAATCGCTTCGTACTTTTGCTGAAAATGCTTAGGGCCGGCGGTAACCCGTCGGCCGCTCATAGAGCCAGCCGATCCGCTCGATTGCCGCATCCAGCCCCTCGCGCGCCACGCTCATCGTGTGGCCGTTGGCGTGGAGGATGGTCTTCTCGTCTTCCATGATCGCCACATGACCCTTCCAGAAGACGAGATCGCCGCGGCGCAGCTCTTCACGGCTGATCGGCGTGCCGAGACCGGCGGCCTGCATGTCGGAATCGCGCGGTGCCGTGCGGCCGGTCATCATCATCGACAATTGCACCAGTGCCGAACAGTCGAGCCCGAAGCCGGAGCGGCCGCCCCAGAGATAGGGCGCTTCGAGGAAGCGGATGGCGATGGCGACGTAGTCGTCGCTTGCCGTAGTGCCGATGGCAAGGCAATGGCCGGCGACGACGGACTGGCCGGCCGCCAGCGTCAGGTAACGCGTGCCGCGCGTCTCGCTCTCGTCGATAATCGTTAGCCGGCTTCCGACCGAAAGGGCGAAGGCGGCGGGCGTCCGAAGATCCGCGCCGCTATAGGCAAACGTGCGGGGAACGGCGACGATATGGGTGGGATTGCTATCCTCCGGAGAGAGCGCCGTCTCCTCGACATAGCCGACATAGCCGTCGAAGCCGGATTTCACCCAGGCCCAGCCGTTCGCCCGGTCGAGCACCTGCACGGCCTCGCCGAACAGCACCTGCGTATCGATCCCGGCGGCGGCATCCGGCCGGGGCCGGAGCGATGCGACGGGCACGGCGACATAGGCTGGCGTGCCGGACACGTAATGCGGCGCCTCCACGCTGCCGCGCAGCGCCTCCTCGGCGAGGTCGGAACGGTAGGCATTGAGGCGGCGGTCGGGCAGGGCGTTCATGGGCGTCTCACGGAACGAGCGTATGGCCCCGGGCGATGATGAGGTCGCCGAGCCGTTCGAGATAAAGCGCACCGTCCACGGTGCGCTTGATGATGACATTGCGGCGATCGCGGTCGTCGCGCATGCGGGTAACGAGACCCTGTTCGCCCATCGTGTCAAGAGCGCGCGTGATGACGGGCTTGGTCACGCCGAGCTTGGCGGCCAGCCCGCGCACGGTGTGCGGCGGCGGCACGAGGTAGATTTCGAGCAGGATGGCGAGTTGGCGCAGCGTCAGGTCGCGGCCATCCGCATGCACCTGCTGCACGGTCACCTCGTGCCAGAGGCCGAGCGCCTGCGATGGGGTCAAATCTACCGGCACGGCGCCTCCGGGGATGAGCCTGTCCGCCCCGGTGAAAGGGCGGGTCAGGCAGTTATCCCGCATTTGCGTTAGCGTTTCGTTACGCTACCGTATCGGTTCCCGAAACGGAAGTCAGGCCGTGATCGTGCGCAGATGGTGATAGAGCGCGCGAATGGCCTGCGCCTCGCCGCCGACGGGCGAATGCGGCCGCTCGGCCTGCGCCCAAGCATAGATGTCGAAATGCGCCCAGTGCTTGTTGCGCGTGACGAAGCGCTTCAGGAAGAGTGCCGCGGTGATCGAGCCCGCCATGCCGCCCGAGGGCGCATTGGTGAGATCGGCGATGCGGGCGGAGACGTCCTTGTCGTAGCCCATGTAGAGCGGCATGCGCCATAGCGGGTCGTCCACCGTCAGGCTCGCTTCGGTGAGATCCTGCGCCAGATCCTCGTCGTCGGTGAAGAAAGGCGGCAGATCGGGGCCGAGCGCCACGCGGGCTGCACCCGTCAGCGTTGCCATATCGACGATCAGATCGGCCTCTTCCTCGTCGGCATAGGCCAGAGCGTCGGCCAGGATCAGCCGGCCCTCGGCGTCGGTGTTGTCGATCTGCACGGTCAGGCCCTTGCGGCTCTTGTAGATATCGCCGGGGCGGAAGGCATTGGACGAGATCGAGTTCTCGACGACGGGCACCAGCACGCGCAGGTCCACTTTCAGCTTGGCGTCCATGATCATCAGCGCTAGGCCCATGACATTGGCCGCACCGCCCATATCCTTCTTCATCAGGAGCATGGAGGAGGCCGGCTTGATGTCGAGGCCGCCGGTGTCGAAGGTCACGCCCTTGCCGACCAGCGTCACGCGCTTGTGGCCCTTCTTGCCCCAGCGCAGTTCGAGCAGGCGCGGTGCCTGTTCGGAGGCGCGGCCGACCGTGTGCACGAGCGGGAAATTCTCCTTGAGAAGATCGTCGCCCGAGATGACGGAGACCTTCGCCTTGTAGTGCTCGCCGAGCGCGCGGAACACATCTTCCAGCGCGTCCGGGCCCATGTCGTTGGTGGGCGTGTTGATCAGGTCGCGGGCGAGGAAGACGCCGGCCAGCTGGCGCTTGATGTCGGTAGCGTCGGCGTCGCTTGGAATGAGCAGCGTCGGGGCTTCGGAGGCGGAGGCCTTGTAGCGTTCGAAGCGGTAGCTGCCGAGGCCGTAGCCGAGCGCCAGGCGGTTTGCCGTCAGCGGCGCCGTCTCGACATGCCAGTCGCCGGCCGGCAGCGCACGGGCGAGCTTGCCTGCCAGGAAGGGGGCGTCGGACGGGTTCTTGCCCAGGCCGAAGAGTGCGCCGCCAAGATGGCCGTCCGCCGTCGGTACCATCAGCAGCGCGCCCGAATCCGCCTTGAAGCCCGCCTTCTTTGCCCAGTCCAAGGCGATCGGATCGATCGTGCCGGTCTCGATATGGGCCGGCGTGATCGCAAAGATCGGCAACGTTTTCCCGTTCTTCGTGTTGAAGGGAGAGGGCCGGTCGATGAACTGGAAGGGGGCCATTGGGAACCTTTGGAGTAAGCCGCGAGAATCGGCCAATTAACACTCTGTTAGGGTTAACAGATTATTGCTGGTGCGGAGATTGCGGCGTGATTCCTTAACCGCCGCGTCAGGCGGAAATCGCTTCGGGGACTGATCATGACCGCTTACCGCACGCGCTCGTCACTTCGCAAAGGGCTCCTGAGGAGGGCCGCCCTCGTCGCCATCGCCGTGGCGGTGGCCGGCTGTGCGGGCGGCAAGAGCAACCTCACTACCGGCTCGATTTCACGCAGCGGAAAGCCCATCGACCAGATGAACGCGACGGAACTTCGCGGTGCCGCCGACAGTATCGGTCAAGCCTATGCGAAAAACCCGAAGGACCGCAATATTGGCCTCAACTACGCCAATGTGCTGCGCATGAACGGGCGCAACGACCAGGCGCTCGCCGTCATGCAGCAGGTCGCCATCAACTTCCCGAGCGACCGCGACGTGCTGGCCGCCTACGGCAAGGCGCAGGCCGCCGCCGGCCAGCTGGAGCAGGCGCTGAACACCATTGGACGCGCCCAGACCCCCGACCGGCCCGACTGGCGGCTGAAGTCGGCCGAAGGCGCCATTCTCGACCAGCTCGGCCGCTCCGGCGAGGCACGCCAGCGCTACCGCGAGGCGCTCGACATCAACCAGAACGAACCGTCGGTTCTCTCCAATCTCGGCATGTCCTACCTGCTTTCGAAGGACCTGAAGACTGCGGAAACCTATCTGCGCTCCGCCGCCTCGCAGCCCGGTGCCGACAGCAGCGTGCGCCAGAACCTGGCGCTCACCATCGGCCTGCAGGGCCGCTTCCAGGAGGCGGAAAACATCGCGCGGCAGGAGCTGACGGCCGAGCAGGCGGAAGCCAATGTCAAATATCTGCGCGCCATGCTCGCCCAGCAGAATTCCTGGAAGAAGCTCGCCGCCGACGACAACGGTACGAACTGACCGGATATCGACTTTTCGAATAGTCCCTCCCAAGGACGCCTTCGCCCCGGCAGGATTTTTTCCTGACCGGGGCGTTTTTTTGGGAGGGCGGAAGAAACCTTACTTGAAGGTGTCGGACACCTGGATGCCGGCGGGACCGAGAATAACGGCGACCAGCACGGGCAGGAAGAACAGGATCATCGGCACGGTAAGCTTCGGCGGCAGGGCGGCCGCCTTCTTCTCCGCTTCGTTCATGCGCTGGTCGCGGCATTCCTGGGCGAGCACCCGCAGCGCCTGGGCAAGCGGCGTTCCGTAACGTTCGGCCTGGATGAGCGCCTGTCCGACGGCCTTGACCGTATCGAGGCCGATGCGGGTGCCGAGGTTTTCATAGGCCGCGCGTCGCTCCTGCAGGAAGGAAAGCTCGGCGGTCGTTAGCACCAGCTCTTCGGCGAGTTCGGGCGAGGCCATGGCGATTTCATCGGCCACGCGCTTGAAGGCCACCTCGATGGAAATACCCGATTCCACGCAGATCAGCATGAGGTCGAGCGCATCCGGCCAGGCGCGGCGGATCGAACTCTGCCGCTTGTTGATCTTGTTGCTAATGAAGATATTCGGCGCATAGAAGCCGAGATAGGCGCTGAGAAGGGCCGCCAGAAGCCGCATGAAGAACGGTTTTTCGCCGAGATAGCCGAGATAGAAGATGTAGAAGGCGCCGACGGCTCCGAAGACGAAGGGCAGCGCGAAGCGGGCGAACAGGAAGATGTTGAGGGCGTTCTGCGAACGGTAGCCGGCCTGGCGCAGTCGGTTCATCGTGTTGGCGTCGACGAGCGCTTCGCGCAGGTTCAGCCGCTCGACGATCTGGCGCACCGAGGTGTTGTGCTGGGTGCGCAGCGAAGCCTTGCTCGCGACGGCCTCCGCATTCAGGCGGGCGCGTTCGCGGGCACGCATCTGCTCGCGCTCGAGCGCCACCGATTTCATGCGCTTGTCGAGATCGCCGCGGTCGAGATAGGGCGCGGCCAATGTGTAGACGGTCGCGAGCACCGCCATCATGACGAAGGCCGGCAGGAGAACGGTCGGGTCGGTGAGGGTGCTGACGAGTCCGGACATGCCCTGCGCTCCTAGATGTCGAAGTTGATCATTTTGCGCATCATGAGGATGCCGATGGACATCCAGCCGAGGCCGAGGCCCAGGATCATGAGACCGCGCGGGTCCGTGAACAGGATCATGATGTAGTCGGGCGAGGTCAGATAGACGAGGAGGGTTACGATGAAGGGCAGCGCACCGATGATGGCGGCCGACGCCTTCGCCTCCATCGAGAGTGCGCTCACCTTGTCGCGCATCTTGCGCCGCTCGCGCAACACGCGCGACAGGTTGCCGAGCGCTTCGGAAAGATTGCCGCCGGCCTGGCTCTGAATGGCGATGACGATGGCGAAGAAATTGGTTTCCTGCAGCGGGATGCTGGTGAACATGCGTGCGCAGGCTTCCGGCACGCTCAAGCCCACCTGCTGCGCCTCGACAATCTTGCGGAATTCCGTGCGCACCGGTTCCTGGCCTTCGGCCGCGATGAGGCGAAGCGCGTCGGTCAGCGGCAGGCCAGACTTGATGGAGCGCACCATGACGTCGAGCGAGTTCGGAAATTCGGCCAGAAACTTTTTCAGGCGGCGCTTGATCATGAAGCCGACGAACCAGCGCGGCGCGCCCAGCGCCGCGATGACCGCAACGCCGAGACCGACAAGCAGTCCGGTGCCGGCGATCACGGACAGCACGAAGGCGAAGAGGCCGAAGAGGCCGCTATAGACATAGAAGCGCGAGACCGTCGTCGACATACCCGCCTGGGTAAGCTTGGCCTTCAGCGTGGTGGCGACGCGCTTCGTCTGCTCCTGCTGCTTTTTTTCGAGGTCCTTCAGCGAATCCTGCACGGATTTGCGCCGTTTGGAAAGTTCCTGCATGCGGTCGCGCGCAGCCTTGGCCTTTGACTGGTCCGTTTCCGCCGCCTGAACCCGCCGCACGCGGCTTTCGGCCTTCTTCTCCGTCTCGATGCGCGAGAAGAGCACCCCGTAGGCGAGGCCCGCCGTCGAGAGCGCGGCCAGCGCGAAAATGGCGACGATGGTGATATCCAGTCCGAACATCGCCCGCTCCCTTACGGTTTTTCCATCGCGTCGAGCGCTGCCGCCAGGCGCTTGTCTTCGTTGAAGTAGCGGGCGCGGTCCCAGAAATGCGGCTTGCCGATGCCTGTGCCGGAATGGTGGCCGATGAGACGCCCGTTGGCGTCCTCGCCCTGGATCTCGAAGCGCATCAGGTCCTGGGTGACGATGACGTCGCCTTCCATGCCGACCACTTCGGTGATGTGGGTGATGCGGCGCGAGCCGTCGCGCAGACGCGAGGCCTGGATGATGACGTCGATGGAGCCGGCGATGATTTCGCGCACGGTCTTGGCCGGCAGCGTGTAGCCGCCCATGGCGATCATCGATTCCATACGGCTCAGGCATTCGCGCGGCGTGTTGGCGTGGATCGTACCCATCGAGCCGTCGTGGCCGGTGTTCATCGCCTGCAAGAGGTCGAAGACCTCGGGTCCGCGCACTTCGCCGACGATGATGCGTTCGGGGCGCATACGCAGGCAGTTCTTGATGAGATCGCGCATGGTGATCTCGCCCTCGCCTTCGATGTTCGGCGGGCGGGTTTCGAGACGCACGACATGCGGCTGCTGCAGCTGGAGTTCGGCGGAGTCTTCGCAGGTGATGACGCGTTCGTCGCGGTCGATATAGTTGGTCAGGCAGTTGAGCAGCGTCGTCTTGCCCGAGCCGGTACCACCTGAAATGACGAGGTTGCAGCGCACGCGGCCGATGATCTGGAGCAGGGTCGCGCCTTCCGGCGTGATCGAGCCGAACTTGACGAGCTGGTCAAGCGTCAGCTTGTCCTTCTTGAATTTACGGATGGTGAGCGCGGTGCCGTCGATGGCAAGCGGCGGGGCAATCACGTTGACGCGCGAGCCGTCGGGAAGGCGCGCGTCGCAGATCGGGCTCGATTCGTCGACGCGGCGGCCGACCTGGCTGACGATGCGCTGGCAGATCGAGAGAAGCTGGGCGTTGTCGCGGAAGCGGATTTCCGATTCCTGCACCTTGCCGCCCACTTCGATATAGGTCTTGCCCGCACCATTGACCATGATGTCGGCGATGTCGTCGCGTGCCAACAGCGGCTCGAGCGGGCCATAACCGAGAACGTCGTTGCAGATGTCGTCGAGCAGTTCCTCCTGCTCGGAGATCGACATCGCGAAGTTCTTGATCGTGATGATGTCGTTGACGATGTCGCGGATTTCTTCGCGCGCGCTCTCGGTGTCGAGTTTGGCGAGCTGCGACAGGTCGATCGTGTCGATCAGCGCCGAGAAGACTTGGCTCTTCGTGTCGTAATAGTCCTCGGTGCGCGGCGTGCGTCGGCGCGCGGTCGTGGCAGGTGCCGGCGCGATCACCGGCGCCGGGGCCGGTTCGAAGACGGGCTGGGCCGGCGCGGCACTGACCGGCCGTTCCGCCGTCGCGGTTTGGGTGGCGTGCGCCGGTTGGCCGACCGGGCTGCCTTTGCCTGAACCTTCATTGCCGCGTTTGCCGAACATGCCTTGTCATCCAGTCTGTTGATGCCTCTAGAGGCTTACTTCCGGCCGAGCAGGCCCAGCATCTTGCCGAGGCCGGCCTTCTTGGCCTTCTTCACTGTCGAGCGGCCCGTCACGATATGGGCGAGCTGTGAGAAGGTCTCCGCCGTCGGCGATTTCTTGTCCATTTCCGCAATCATACGGCCGCTGTTCGCGGCCGTGCCGAAGAGCTGCGCGTCGAACGGAATGACCGCGATCGGCTGGACGCCGAGGGGCTCGCAGAAGTCGTCGGGCGCGATTTCCGGGCGCTTCGGCATGCCGACCTGGTTAAGCACCAGATGCGGCGGCTTGTCGTTGGGCCGGAGCTTCTTCAGCGCATCCAGCATGTTCTTCGCATTACGCAGGTTGGCGAGGTCCGGCACCGCGGTGATGATCACCTCGTCGACCTCCGAAAGCAGCGTTCGCGTCCATTCCGACCAGGCGTGCGGCACGTCCAGCACCGTCACGGGCGCGCTGCGCTGCAGCACCTCGATGATCGGCTGGAAGGAGCCGCGTTCGAGGTCGTAAGCGCGGTCCAGCATGGAGGGGGCGGCCAGCAGTGACAGGTGATCCGAGCATTTCGTCAAAAGGCGGTCGAGGAAGACCTCGTCGAGCCGTTCCGGCGCGCTGATCGCTTCGGAAATACCCTGCGGCGGATCCTGGTCGAAGTCGATATTGGCGGTGCCATAGGGCAGGTCGAGATCGGCGAGGATGACCTCGGTCTGGAAAAGGTTGGAAATGTCGAAGGCGCAATTATGCGCGATCGTCGAGGAGCCGCAGCCGCCCTTGGCGCCGATGAAGGCGACGGTGCGGCCGAGCGGCTCGGCGTCCGGATCGATGAAGATCGCCGCCATGGCGTTCAGCACCTCGGCCATGCCGACGGGACCGACCATATATTCGGAAATGCCGTTGCGGATGAGGTCGCGATAAAGCGGGATGTCGTTGTAGCGGCCGACGATGACGACCTTGGTGCTGGGGTCGCAGACCTGGGCGAGCGGGGCAAGCTCGTCCATGATACCGCCGGGCTCGGTCGCGGTTTCCAGGATCAGCAGGTTGGGCGTTGGCGCTGAGGCGAACATGTTGGCGGCCGCTGCGATGCTGGCGCTCGATATGCGCAGGCTCACCTTGGCCATGCGGCGGTCCTGGCCGCAGCGCTCCATGGTGCGCAGCATCGCCTCGCTTTCGCAGAAAGCATGCACGGAGATGCGCGGCAGCGGGCGCACGGCCTCCAGATCGGTCGGCCGGACCGCCTCGTCCGCCATTCCGTCGTGGGCACGCTCAATGGTGTAGTCTACTGTGCTCATCGTCATGCCCGTTCCTGGTATCCGGCGGACCGGTGGGAGTGGTTTCGCGTGCCTGCCGTCAGAAATCCGGCTGGCCGTTCTTGCGATAGTCCTGGATCACCACGTTGCGTTGCTCGGCGTCGATCGCACTCATGCCGCGCGGCTGGACGAGATCCATCGGATTGGCGACCTGCGCGGCGAGATTGGCCTGCGTCGCGCAGCCGAAATTGTGGTAGTTCTTGTTTTCCATCGTGTTTTCGACGAGATCTTCCGGCCATTCGCCGCAGGGACCGGCCTTTGCGGTGATGGCGAAGAAGGCAAGCCGGATCGGCGCGTTCGGGCCGTAGGCGGCGGCGTCATAGGCCGTCTCGATCAGCATGTCGGGCTTGACGCCGGCCGCAATCAGGGTCGCGCGGATTTGCTTGCGCATATGGTCGGCCGTGGCCGCATTGGCCGAGCCGCGCGGCAGCATGATCTGCACGGCGCTGCGCGATTTCGCGGCATGATCAGAAGCAAAGCCGCGGATGTTGTCGCGAACACCCGTCGTCAGCGACCGGTCGCCGGTAGCGATCGGGATGTCCAGCGTCTGGGCGTCCTCGGTCAGCACGATCGGGTGGCGCGTGCGGTAATCGTCCGGGATCGAGCCGGTGGCGTTGCGGTCCGGCTTCGTGCCGCAGCTGGAGAGGGCGGCGGCTGACAGAACGAGGGTGGCGGCGAACGCGATGCGCATCGGACGGCTCCTTGCGGAAGGACGGAGGTTCTGAATCGTGTCGCTCATGGATCTGTCCGTCATTTGTAGATGAAGCCGATGGAGCCGTGGTAACTGCCCGCCGGCATCGCATCTTCCTTGCGGCCGTAGACCTTGTTCACCCTGCCGAGGAAGAAGCTCGCAGCGTCGTTGGTCGCGTTGAAATTGTCGTCGGGGCGCGACAGTGCGGTGCGCGCGACCGGCCGCACGAGATAGGGCGTGGCGATGATCACCATTTCCGTCTCGTTGCGCACGAAGTCCTTTGAGCGGAACAGTGTGCCGAAGATCGGGATCTTCGACAGGCCCGGCAGGCCCGACATCGCCTGGCGGATATCGTCCTTGACGAGGCCGGCGATCACGATGGAGCCACCGGACGGCAGTTCGACGCTGGTCGTCGCCTCGCGCCGGCGGATGCCGAGGACCGTCATGCCGGGAATGGTGCTGGTGCCGCCCCAGGTCGCCGATCCCTCGAAGGTCGGTTCCGACACTTCCGTCTGAACGCGCAGGCTGATCCGCCCCGGTGAAAGGACGACCGGCCGGAAATTCAAACGGATACCGTATTCGACTTCATCGATGGTACGTTTGACCGTGGTGTCATTGTTGTCGTCCTTGGCAATTTCCTGTTCCGTCGGGATACGGAAGTCGCCGCCGACATAGAACTTGGCCTCTTCGCCGGAGATGGCGGTGAGGCTCGGTTCGGCCAGCGTGCGCATGACGCCGGCCTGTTCCATCGCGCTGACATAGCTTGCGAGGTTGAGCCCGCCGACGCTGCCGGTCAGGGCGCCGTTGGACACCCAGTCGGCGGCGCCGCCGAGATTGGTCGGATTGCGGAAGGAAATGCCGCCCGACGAGCCCTGCACGGAGCCATTGAAGCCGAGCTGCTTGAGCACCTGCCGGCTGACTTCCGCAACCGTCACCTTCAGGGTGACCTGGTCTTCGCCGTCGATCTTCAGCATGTTGACGACCTGGGAGCGCTGGCGGTCTTCGCCGAAGATCGCGGCATCGCCGTTGTTGCCCTGCGCCGTGATGTTGCGTGTCGTCGCCTCGCCGCCCTTCAGGAAGATTTCGGCGAGCCGCGTCGCCTGAGCGGCATCCTGCGGCGTGCGCACCGTGCCGTTCAGCACGATGTTGTCGGAGATGATCTCGACCTGGATATCGGAATCCGGGATGAAGCGGCGCAGGTTCGCCTGCAAACCGTCGATGTCGCGTTCGACGGTCAGGTCTATGCTGACGATCTCCTCGCCACCAGGCCCGAAGATGAAGATATTGGTCTGGCCGACTTCCTTGCCGAACAGATAGATGCGGCGTGAACTGCGCGTCACGGCATCCGCCTTGATCGGGTCTGCGACCAGAATGTCATGCGCGTCCGACGGCAGGTCCACCACGATCGCCTTGTTGAGGCCGAGCTTGACGGCCTTGCGGGCGCCGGGACCGCTCTCGCTGATGCGGATGACCGAGGCGGTCGCCGCCTCTGCGGTCGCGACGGGGGCGAGCGGAAAGCCGGACAAGGCGAGGCAGACGCTCAGCCCGCCGGCGACAGAAGCTCGAAAAGTCTTAGCGAGTCCAAACACGGTCAGCTCCTGGTCACTGCTTGGCGGCATTCGTGCCGTTGACGATTTCGCCGCTCTTGATCACCGTGACGAGCGGCACGCCGTCACCGCCGGAAAGCAGGTAGTCGGCGGCGATCGTGTCGGGCTCCTGGGCATCGGCAATGCTGCGCAGGGCCAGCTGCAGCCGCTCGGCCATCTGCTGGGCGACGGTGATCACCTTGGTCTGGTCCGGCGTCAGTTCCAGCGTGGCGGTGGTGCCGACGGCCGATTTCGAGCCATCGGGGTTTTCCTGGATCTGCTGGTCGATAGCGAGCACGCGCACGTTCGACAGCACGGTCTCCGTGAGGAACGAGCCCGTGTCGGCCTTACGCACCATGATCACGTCGACGCGGTCGTTCGGCAGGATGAAGCCGCCGGCGCCCGTCGCAACGGAGATTTCGGTGGCGACTGCCCGTTTGCCGGCGGGCAGCAACGAGGACATGATGCGGTTGCTCGAATCCGCGATCTTTTCCTGGCGGATCGGTTCCCCGTCGAAGATCGGCATGCGGGCGATGGCGCCGTCGAGGCTTTCCATCGCATCCGGCCGGTTCTGATCGGTTATGAAGCCTTCGACGACGGAGCCCTGCGGCCAAGCCACCCAGCTGAGCGAATCGGGCTTGAGGCGCGAGCCGACCGGCAGGCTTTCGCGTGCGACAAGCACGTTTATGGTCGGTTCTCGCTCGATGACGGGATCGCCCTGGACGATGGTCGTCTTGCCGCCGCGGGCGACCTGCAGCGCAAGCAACCCCGCGACGCCGGCGGAGACGACGGCCACTGCCAGAATGATGATTCGCGCCGGTCTCATATGGATTCCCTGGGGCTGCGGACACTTCTATCCACCCACATTGACCGGCAATGGTATAATTATGGTTAATAAGCGCCTTACGGGTATGGTTAACGCCAGGCTAATGGGCGGGCAGTAATGCTGCCGCAGCCCAAAGAGAAACCGGGAGGCAAGGCCATCCCGGTCAATACATGTTCTTTTTAAGGAACGACCGTCAGCCGAGAGCGGCAAGCATCAGCGGCGAAGAGGGGTAGGCGGCAAAGGCCGCAGCACCGATCGCGATGCCGTAAGGCACCTTATTGCCGGATAGGACATGTGTCGGCACGGGCAGGCCCGCAGCGTAAATCTGAGTGCTTTTTCCCCTGAGCATCACAATGGCCACGGTCAAAAGTCCGCCGAAGAACGACACCAGAACGATGTATTGGAGAAGCGATGCGTTAAGGCCGAACCAGACGGCGCTTGCCGACAGAACCTTCACGTCGCCTCCACCCATGACATTGAGCGCGAAGAGCGCAAAGCCGACCGAAAAGATGAGCAGGCCGGCACCGAGATGCATCGCGATAGCCGACGGGCCTAGGCCGGCGAGCGGCGCGGCGAGGAGGAAGGCGCCAAGCAGAATGGCCGAGACCCGGTTGGGAATGGTCATCGTGAACAGGTCGGAAAATGCTGCGACTGCAAGACAGAACGGAAAGATCACGAAGATCAGAGCCTGGGTCACGCGACGTCCTCCTGCCAGTCGGTCTGGCTGCGACCGGTGAAATCCTGGAATGAAGAAGCCGCCCTCCGAGGATGGCGGCTTCCGTTTCGAAACGTCCCGAACGGATCTTAGTTCTGGGATTCCGTCAGCCGCTCGTTCAGGAAGTTGAACTGGGCGTTCAGGCCACTACCGAGGGCGGTTGCGCCGCCGATGAGGGCGACGGAGATCAGGGCTGCGATCAGGCCGTATTCGATGGCGGTTGCGCCAGATTCGTCCTTCATAAGGCGAGCAAAAATCTTGGTCATGGTATTCTCCTAGCTCCACGAGTGTTGGTTCAGCACGTCCGCCAACTGTTTCCGTTGTTCGGATGACTGCAACCTAGCGTCGGGCGATTGCTATCGACTTAAGGAAGTCAGTTAATTTTTCCTATATCTTCGGCTCCCGGAAATAGGGTGTCAAAAGTGTTAATCTCCTTACACGCGTATTCTGCCTAATTTGAAAGGCCTGCCTCGGGACAGTGTGTCATCCTGCGGCTCCCGCAGATTGAAATACGGTGTCTTGCCTTAAGTCTTCATTCACCATTCCCGGCGATGCTGTCCTGGTATTCTTGCCGGGATGAGTGATTATGGGACGCGACTGGAACTTTGCCGCGAGGGCCACATGGCTTGTGACGGGCGCCTGCATTGTGCTGCCGATGGCTGGTACGGCTGTCGCGGAGGAGCCCTTCATGCGCGTCTACATGGATCATGCGCGGGTACTTCGCCTGGATCGCCCGGTCAGCAAGGTGATCGTCGGCAATGCCAAGGTGGCGGATGCGACGGTGGCCGATGCCAGGACGATCGTGCTGACGGGCCGCAGCTTCGGCACCACTAACATCGTTCTGCTCGACGCCGACGGCAATGCGATCGTCGATGAACGGATTCTGGTGTCGATCGACGAAGGCAACACCGTGCGCGTCTTCCGCCAGACGGAGCGCTCCGTCCTTTCCTGCACGCCCAATTGCGAAGAGCATGCCAGCAGCGACCAGACGGGCGGGTGACGGGGTGGGCCGCTTCGGTTGGCCAGAAGCGGGAAACCCTTCAATTCTTCATATGCATACATACGAAAAATAAACGGTCGACGGTCTAGTCTCCTTCCATCCAGCATGTGGGCCATCCAGCATATGGGAATGGATCGCGATGATATTCGATCATACGACAGACACTCGACGGCGGTCGATGAAAGGCCTGCTCCGTCGCTTCCTCGTTCGGCGCGACGGTGCGACGGCGATCGAATTCGCGTTGCTCAGTCTGCCGTTCTTCCTGATTGTCATTGCCTCGATCGAGACGTTCATTGCCTTCTCGGCCGAGCAGCTCCTCGCCAATGCCACGGAGACGATGGCGCGCAAGATCCGCACCGGCGAGATCACCTTTAACCTCGGCAAGATCAACACGGATAAGACCCCGGTTCAGTTTCGAAAGCTTTTCTGCGACGAGATCGCACTCCTGATGCCTTGCTCGGCCAATGAGCTGAAGACGCCGGACAAACTCTATCTCGACGTGCGCACCTTCGCGAAATTCACGGACATCCCGAAAACGATCCCGCATAGCGGTACGGATCTGAACATCAACGATTTCAAGTTCGCGCCCGGCGGCAGCAAGTCGATCAACATCGTCAGAGCCTATTATCGGTGGGATATCGTCACGGACCTCGTCCGTCCCTTTCTCTCGAACATCAAGTCGGCGGACGGTTCGCGGCAGAACTACCTGATGGTCGCGAACGTCGTGATCCAGAACGAGGCTTACTAGAGATGGAAAGCCTGGTCACGAGCAGGGATGTCATCCGCAACGAGCGGCCGGTCAAGGGGGGCGTGATTTGCCAATTTCGCCGCTTTATCATGGATCGCCGCGGTGTCGGCGCCATCGAGTTTGCGATCGCCGCTCCGCTGCTGATCATGTTCTATGTCTGCTCCTTCGAGATTTCCGTTGCCGTGACGATGTCGCGCAAGGTCAACCGCGCCTCTGCGACGGTGTCCGACCTTCTCACGCAGAGCCAGAGCACAAACAAGGCGACGCTCGACACGATGAAGACGGTCACGAAGACCGTGATCGCACCCTTCTCCGAGGACGGTTATTCGCTGAAGATCACCGGCATTGCTATTGCGGCGGACGGTAAAGCGACGGTCGCCTGGTCGCGGGATCAGAATGCGCAGCAGCCCTATGCGCCTGGCCTCGTTGTCACGCTGCCTTCGACGCTGGAAGCCAGGAGCACTTTCATCGTGCGCACGGAACTCGTCGTACCCTATACGCTGCTCTCGATGATGCCCAGCCTTGCCTCTTCCTTCAACAAAATCAATCTTTCCAAGACGAGCTACTTCCGTCAGCGGACCGGCGATAAGATCACCTGCAGCGATTGCTGAGGCGCGCGCTTTCGCGATTTTTCTTGAACCCGTCTTGCCGCCCGTGCCATGTCTGGCGGTTCATTCCCATCGCCCCGCGAGGGGATGCGGACAGACGGCAGGTGATTGATGGCGCGAGCCTTTCTCTTCGTTCTCGACAGTTTCGGCATCGGCGGTGGACCGGATGCGGCGGCCTTCGGCGATCTCGGTGCCGACACGCTTGGCCATATCGCCGAATTCTGCGCCGCCGGCGTCGCCGACAGGCCCGGCCTCAGGCAAGGCCCGCTGAAGCTGCCCAACATGTCGGCGCTCGGCCTGCTGCACGCCGCTCGCGCGGCGACCGGCCGCTTTCCCGAGGGCATGGACGTGCCGCCGCGCGTCTTCGGCTATCACGGTGCGGCGAGCGAGGTCTCGAACGGCAAGGACACGCCGTCGGGCCATTGGGAGATCGCCGGCACGCCCGTTACTTTCGATTGGGGTTATTTCCCGTCGGAGGGCGACGCTTTCGAACCCGAACTGGTGGAGGCGATCTGCGCGGCCGGCAACGTGCCCGGCATCCTCGGCAATTGCCATGCCTCGGGCACGGATATCATCTCCCGGCACGGGCAGGAGCATCGGCGCAGCGGCAAGCCGATCTGCTACACCTCCTCCGACAGCGTTTTCCAGATCGCCGCGCATGAAGGCACGTTCGGCCTCGACCGGCTGCTTTCCTTCTGCGAGGCCGTGCGCAAGATCCTCGATGAGCGGCCGGGCGGGCGCATCGGCCGCGTCATCGCGCGGCCCTTCATCGGCGAGACGCCCGAGACCTTCGAGCGCACCGGCAACCGGCGCGACTATTCCGTTTTGCCCCCGGAGCCGACCCTGCTCGACCGGCTGACGGAGGCCGGCCGCACGGTGCATGCCGTCGGCAAGATCGGTGACATCTTCGCCCACCAGGGCATCGGCACGCTAACCAAGGCGAACGGCAACATGGCGCTGTTCGATGCGACGCTCGCCGTGATGGACGAGGCCAAGGATGGCGATCTCGTCTTCACCAATTTCGTCGATTTCGACATGCTCTACGGCCATCGCCGCGATGTCGCCGGCTACGCCGCAGCACTGGAAGCCTTCGACCGGCGCCTGCCGGAAGTGGACCGCAAGCTGAAGCCGGGCGACATCGTCATCCTCACCGCCGATCACGGTTGCGATCCGACCTGGCGTGGCACGGACCACACGCGCGAGCGCGTACCGATCCTGAGTTTCGGGCCGGGTCTGCGCTCGCGCCTCATCGAAACCCGCACGACCTTCGCAGATATCGGCGAAACCGTTGCCCGCCATCTCGCCATCGCGCCCGGCCCGCACGGAAGGAGCTTTTTGTGACCAGATCCATGCCCAAGGCCGAGCTGCACTGCCATATCGAAGGCGCCACCCCGCCCGCACTCGCCGTCGCCCAGGCAAAACGCTACGGCATCGACACCTCCGCCTTCATCGAGGACGGCGCCTATTCCTGGCAAGATCTCACGAGCTTCGTGCAGAGCTACGACGCGACGGCCAACCTCTTCCGCACGGAGGAGGATTATGCGCTGCTCGCCGAGACCTATCTGACCGAGATCGCCGAGGCCGGCGCCATCTATAGCGAGCTGATCGCCTCGCCCGATCAGGGCGATGCCGTGGGCATCGGCGCGGATGCCTACATGCGCGGGCTGGCCGAGGGTGCCGAACGCGCCAAGGTGAAAACCGGCATCGAGACGCGTCTTCTCGTCGTCGGCATCCGCCATTTCGGCCCCGAGCGGGTGGTGAAGGCGGCCGAATATGCCGCACGGCGGCCGCATCCGCTGATCACCGGCTTCAACCTCGCCGGCGAGGAGCGCCTGCACCGCGTCGCCGATTTCACCCGCGCCTTCGACATCGCCCGCGATGCCGGCCTCGGTATCACCATCCATGCCGGCGAATTGTCGGGCGCGTTCAGCGTACGCGATGCGCTGGATCACATCAGGCCGTCGCGCATCAGCCACGGCGTTCGTGCCATCGAGGATGCAGATCTCGTGAAGCGTCTGGCGGATGAGGGCACGGTGCTGGAAGTCTGCCCCGGCTCGAATGTGGCACTTGGCGTCTTCAAGGATTTCGAGAGCCATCCGCTGCGCGCTCTCCATTCAGCCGGTGTGCGTGTCACGCTCAATTCCGACGACCCGCCGTTCTTCCACACGTCGCTTGCCCGCGAATATGAGGTTGCCTCGACCGTGATGGGCTTCAGCGACGCCGACATCCTCGGCATGACGCGCACGGCCATCGAGGCGGCTTTCGTCGACGAGCCGACGCGGCAAAAGCTGCTGGCCAAGCTCTAGGAGACGAGCCGGCTGTGGGGATGTTGCCCGCGGTCGGCTGTCTTCTCTTGCAGGTCCCGGCCGTTCCGTGGAAGAAGTACGCACTTACTTACTTTCGGAAGGTTGGCCATGGACGGCGTTACAGTCATCAATCACCCGCTCGTGCAGCACAAGCTGACCATCATGCGCAAGGAGGAGACGTCCACTGGCAGTTTCCGCCGCCTGCTGCGTGAAATCTCGACGCTGCTCTGCTACGAGGTCACGCGCGATCTGGAGCTGACGACCGCGCGCATCAAGACGCCGCTCGAGGAGATCGACGCGCCGGTTCTCGAGGGCAAGAAGCTGGTCTTCGCCTCGATCCTGCGCGCCGGCAACGGCCTGCTCGAAGGCATGCTGGAGCTGGTGCCGTCGGCTCGCGTCTCCCATATCGGCGTCTACCGCGATCACGAGACGCTGGAAGCGGTCGAATATTTCTTCAAGGCGCCCGACAGCATCGACGAACGCCTCGTCATCGTCGTCGATCCGATGCTGGCGACCGGCAATTCGGCAATTGCCGCAATCGATACGCTGAAGAGTCGCGGCGCGACGAATATCCGCTTCCTCTGCCTGCTCGCCGCCCCCGAGGGCATCAAGAGTTTCCGCGCCCACCATCCCGACGTGCCTGTTTATACGGCCTCCATCGATCGCCAGCTCAACGAGAAGGGTTATATCGTGCCGGGCCTCGGCGATGCCGGCGACCGTATGTACGGCACGAAGTGAGCCGTTAACCGGCTGTTCACCACACCAATCGAAGATCGTGGAGAGGGGCGCCATCGAGCGCCCCTTTTGCCGTCCGTTAGCCGCAAGCGTGTTATTTCGGGACAGATCCTTCCGGAGACTTGTCCATGTTTGTTCGCAGCCTCGTTTTTCTCGTCGGCTCCGTTGTCGTCGCGGCCACCGTCGTGCCCGGCGTTGCGACCCGTTATCTCGAGGGAACGAACAGCAAGACGCCGGAAGCGACGGTCGAGAAGGCGTCCGTGCCGGCAGGCCAGGATGCCGCGCGCTACACCGGCAATCGCAGCGCCGTGATCGACGCCGATGCCAACGGCCATTTTACCGGCCTGTTCTCCATCAACGGCCGCAAGGAAGAGGGCCTCGTGGATACGGGCGCCAGCATGATCGCGCTCAATGTCACGACCGCTCAGCGGCTCGGCATCGACAAGGCCAACCTCAATTTCCGCTACGCCGTGGACACGGCGAACGGGCGGGCGCGCGCGGCCTATGTCAAGCTCGATAAGGTTGAGATCGGGCCGATCAGGGTCGAGAATGTCGGCGCCATGGTGATGGACGACAAGGCCCTTTCGGGCACGCTGATCGGCATGAGCTTCCTGAAAGGCCTCGCCTCTTACAAGGTCGAGGACGGCCGCCTGCACCTCACGCGCTGATCCGCGCCAGGATATCCGGCGACAGCGCAGGGGCCTCCGGCGCAATCGTGTTAAGTGCCGCAAGCCGTTCGGCCGCCCGCGACGCGTCCTCGGCATTGGCGGCATGTACGCGGCCGATCTCGTCGCCCTTTTCCACCTTCGTGCCCAGCGGCAGAAGTCGGTCGAAGCCCACGCGGTGGTCGATTGCGTCGTCCGGCCGGCTGCGCCCGCCGCCCAGCGCGATGACGGCAAGGCCGACGCCGCGCGTGTCGCAGGCGCTGAGATAGCCGGCCTGTTTTGCGAGGACGGGCCGGATGACTGGTGCCGGTTGCAGATAGGTTTCCGATCTCTCGACGATATCGGCGGGACCGCCGAGCGCGTGCACCATGCGCCCGAAAACCTCTGCGGCCGCGCCGCTGGAAAGGGCCTTTGCCGCCTGTTTTTCGGCAGCCGGCCTGTTCGGCTCAAGGCCCGACAGCACCAGCATCTCCGCGGCGAAAGCGAGCACGACGTGTTCCAGCCGCGTGCCGGCCTTCTCGCCCTTCAGGAAGGCGATGCAATTGGCGATCTCGACGGCGTTTCCGGCGGCATCGGCCAGCGGCTGGTTCATGTCGGTGATGAGGGCCGAGGTCGTCACGCCCCCGCCATTCGCCACCTCGACCAGCGAGCGGGCGAGTGTCTCGGCCTCCGCCGTATCCGTCATGAAGGCGCCGTTGCCGACCTTCACATCCAGCACCAGCGATTGCAGACCGGCGGCGAGTTTCTTGGAGAGAATGGAGGCGGTGATCAGCGGCACGGAATCGACCGTCGCCGTCACGTCGCGGATCGCATAGATGCGCTTGTCTGCGGGAGCGAGTGCGGTGGTCTGGCCGATGATCGCGCAGCCGACATTTTTGACCGTGCGGCGAAAGAGGTCGGCCGAGGGCATGATCGTATAGCCGGGGATGGATTCCAGCTTGTCCAGCGTGCCGCCGGTGTGGCCAAGCCCACGGCCCGAAATCATCGGTACGGCAAGGCCGCAGGCCGCCGCGATCGGTGCCAGCATCAGCGAGACATTGTCGCCCACGCCGCCGGTCGAATGTTTGTCGGCGATCGGCCGGTCGATATCCGACCAGTCGAGCACATCGCCGGAATCGCGCATGGCAAGCGTCAGCGCCACCGTCTCGTCGCGCGCCATGCCGTTGAACCAGATGGCCATGGCAAGGGCCGCCACCTGGCCTTCGGAAACGCTGCCATCCGTCACGCCGGCGATGAAGCGGGCGATCTCATCACGAGTGAGGGGCTCGCCGCTGCGCTTGCGAAGGATCGTCTCCTGCGGCAGCATCGTTCAGTAGCTCGCGGGCGCCGACGGCGCGGCCTGGTCGCCGAGCACGGAGAGGATGTCGCCGAGCAGGCCCGAGGCGCCGAAGCGGAAGGTCTGCGGCGTCGCCCAGCCCTCGCCGAGGATCTTCGCGGCCAGCGCGAGATAGTCGGCGGCGTCGCCCACCGTGCGCACCCCGCCGGCCGGCTTGAAACCGACAGGCCTGCCGCTGGACTTGATGGCATTCAACATGATCTCGGAGGCCGGCAGCGTGGCGTTGACGGCAACCTTGCCGGTCGAGGTCTTGATGAAGTCGGCGCCGGCGGCAATCGCAAGGTCCGAGGCCTCGCGGATCAGCGCGGGGTCCTTCAGTTCGCCGGTTTCCAGAATGGTCTTGAGACGCACCGGCGGCGTGCAGACGGCCTTTACGGCTTCGACCATCTCCGTCACCGCCGCTTCATCGCCGGTGATGAAATCGCGGTAGGGGATGACGAGGTCGATCTCGTCGGCGCCGTCGGCGATTGCCTGTTTCGTTTCGGCAATCACTTCTTCAACGGCAAGATCGCCGGCGGGGAAGTTGACGACGGTTGCGATCTTCACCGCATGGCCCTTGCCGAGAATGCCGCGCGCCTGCGCGACGAAACGCGGCCAGATGCAGATGGCGGCCGTCGTGCCGAACGGGGTCTGCGCCTGCGCGCAGAGCTTTTCGATGGCCGCCGCGTCGCAGGTGTCGGTGAGGTCGGTCAGGTCGAGCAGCGAGAGCGCCTTTCGCGCGGTGTCCTTAAGCATGGTCGTTGCCTCCGCCCGCGATCATCTCGGCGAGGATGGCGGCGAGCCGCTTTCCGCCGATCGGGGCCATGTCCTTGGTTTCGTGATGGCTGAGTTCGCCGCCCGTCATGCCGGCGCCGAAATTGGTGATGACCGAGGCGGCCGCGACCTTCAGGCCGAGATGGCGGGCGATCAATACCTCCGGCACGGTCGACATGCCCACGGCATCCGCGCCGAAGACGCGTGCCATGCGGATTTCCGCCGGCGTCTCGAAGCTCGGGCCGGAGAACCACATATAGACGCCGGACGACAGCGGGATCTCCAGCTTCTTCGCAGCCGCTTCCATGCGCGCGGCAAGATCCGCGTCATAGGCGTTGGTCATGCCGACGAAGCGGTCGTCGCTGTCGAGGCCAACAAGCGGATTGGTGCCGGAGAAATTGATGTGGTCGGAAATGCGCATCACCGAGCCGGGCGGCATGTCCTCGCGCAGCGAGCCGGCCGAATTGGTGAGGATCAGCGAGGTCACGCCAAGCCCCTTCAGCACCTCGATCGGCGCGCGCATGGCGTTCGCATCGCCGCTTTCGTAGTAATGCACGCGGCCGGACAGCATGATGACGGGCACCGCGCCGAGATAGCCGATGACGAGTTCGCCGGCATGGCCCGAGACGGAACTGACGGGAAAACTCGGCAAGTCGGCATAGGGAATGCGCAACGGGTTCTGCACGGCCTCCACCAGGGAGCCCAGGCCGGAACCGAGCACGATGCCGTAGCGCGGCAGCACACCGGCAAGGCGCGAGATCAGGAAGTCCGTGGTCTGAACGCTCATCCGAGAATATCCGTGGTAAAACTGTGCGGCAAAAGCGCGTCCATGGTCATGGTCTTCTTCACGCCCGTCTCGTCGCAGAGATAGACCGGGGTCTGCGCCGTGGCGAATTCGGCGATCTTCTGTCGGCAGCCGCCGCAGGGCGAGCAGAGCGGCAGTTTTTCGGCGATCACGGCCATTTCGACGATCTTCCTGTTGCCGGCCATGATCATGTGGCTGATCGCGGTCGGCTCGGCACACCAGCCCTGCGGGAAGGACACGTTCTCGATATTGGCGCCGGTATAGATCTTGCCGTCCTCGGCGCGGATGGCCGCGCCGACGGGAAAGTGGGAATAGGGCACATGCGCGAAGGCCATGGCCGCGCGGGCCGCCTCGAAGAGGTCGTGGGACATGTTATCGTTCCTTGACATAGGGCACGCCGCCGGCCTTCGGCGGAATGGCCTTGCCGATGAAGCCCGCAAGCAGGATCACGGTGAGGATATAGGGCAGCGCCTGCATCAACTGTACCGGCACCTTGCCGATCAGCGGGAAGGCGAAGCCCTGATAGCGGATGGCGAAGGCATCGAGGAAGCCGAAGAGCAGGCAGGCGAAGAGGATGTTCTTCGGCCGCCACTTGGCGAAGATGAGGGCGGCGAGCGCGATATAGCCCTTGCCCGCCGTCATGCCCTTGGTGAAGCCGGCGCCGGCCGAAAGCGAGAGATAGGCGCCGGCAATGCCGCAGAGAATGCCGCAGCAGATGACGGCGCGGTAGCGCAGCCAGATGACCGAGATGCCGGCCGTATCGACCGCACCCGGATTTTCACCGACGGCGCGCAGCCGAAGACCAAAGCGCGTGCGGTAGAGGATCCACCAGCTCGCCGGCACCATCAGGAAGGCGAGATAGGTCAGCGGCGAATGGCCCGACAGCAGGCCGGAATAGATCGGACCGAGGATCGGTATGTCCCGAACGGCATCGGCAAAGGGCAGGTGGACCGTGCCGAAGCGGCCGTCTTCGGAAAGGGCCGGCGTGCGGCCGCCCTGCTTGAACCAGGCCTCGCCGAGAATGACGGTCGAGCCGGCGACGACGAAGTTGATGGCGACGCCCGAGACGATCTGGCTGCCGCGCTGGGTGATCGAGGCATAACCGTGCACCAGCGAAAGCAGCACGGAGACGAGGATCGCCGCCAGCAGGCCCATGGTGACCGACTGGGTGATGTAGGCGACGCAGCCGGCGGCGAAGGCCGCGCCGAGCATCTTGCCCTCCAGCCCGATGTCGAAGACGCCGGCGCGTTCGGTGAACAGGCCGGCAAGGGCGGCGAGGATCAGCGGGGTCGAGACGCGGACGGTCGATTGCGCAAGTTCGATGAAGACCTGAAAGAAATCCATGCATCAGGCTCCCTTGGTGGCCGCGACGTCGCGCGTCTTCGGCGAAAGGCCCATGACGAGACGGGTGATGGCGGGGCGGAACATGTGTTCGAGCGCGCCGGCAAAGAGGATCACCAGACCCTGGATGATGACGATCATGTCGCGCGAGATGGAGGGCATCTCGAAGGAGATTTCCGCTCCGCCCTGATAAAGCATGCCGAAGAGCAGTGCGGCGGGAATGATGCCGGCCGGATGCGAGCGGCCCATCAGCGCCACGGCGATGCCGACGAAGCCCGCGCCCTGCACGAATTCGAGCTGCATGCGGAATTGCTCGCCCATGATCGGGTTCAGCGCCATCATGCCGGCGAGAGCGCCCGAGATCATCATGGTGATGACGATGATTTTGGCTTCCTTGATGCCGGCATAGCGCGCGGCGGCGGGGCTGTGGCCCATCGTGCGCATCTCGTAGCCGAGCCTGGTGCGCCATATCAGCACCCAGACGCCGAAGGCGGCGAGGAGCGCGAGCAGGAAGGAGATGTTGAACGGCGCATTGCCGACCGAAAGGCCGAAGATCGACATCAGCCAGTCGAGCTTCGGCAACTGACCGCCGGCATCGAAGGTGCGGGTTTCCAGCGACATCGAGCCGAGCGGCTTGAACACCTTGTTGAGCAGGTAGTTCATCAGGCTGGCGGCGATGAAGTTGAACATGATCGTCGTGATGACGATATGGCTGCCGCGCTTGGCCTGCAGCCAGCCGGGTATCATCGCCCAGAGCGCGCCGAAGAAGGCCGCACCCAGGATGGCGATCGGGAAGACGAGATACCAGGGCAGCGTGCGGTCGAGCGCAAGGCAGGCGAGCGCCACGCCGATGCCGCCGACATAGGCCTGGCCTTCGCCGCCGATGTTGAACA
The DNA here is from genome assembly GCF_049199205.1 of Shinella sp. M31. Taxonomy (NCBI): domain Bacteria; kingdom Pseudomonadati; phylum Pseudomonadota; class Alphaproteobacteria; order Hyphomicrobiales; family Rhizobiaceae; genus Shinella; species Shinella sp. M31. The sequence goes on from NZ_JBLZPH010000079.1 coordinate 100,231, forward strand.
GACCGGCATGGAAGGCGACGGCGACCGCAAGGCCGGTGAAGATGAAGGTCGTCGTGTAGTAGAGCGTGAATCCGATATATTCGCCCCGGCCGAAGGCGCCGTTGATCATGTGATAGGCGGCCTCCAGCGGGCTTTCGCCGACGACCAGCACGACGAGGCCGGAAATCAGGAAGGCGACGGCGAGGTTGACGAGCGGGATCAGGCCATATTCGGCCCAGGCCGGCAGTTTTGCATAGGGAACACTCATTCCGCGGTCTCCTTCGGACCTTCCACACCGGCCATCAGCAGACCAAGTTCACCTTCGGTGGCATCCGGGGCGCGCTCGCCGACGACGCGGCCGGCAAACATCACGAGAATACGGTCGGAGAGCGCGCGGATTTCGTCGAGCTCGACGGAGACCAGCAGCACGGCCTTGCCCTGATCACGCATCTCGATGATGCGCCGGTGGATGAATTCGATGGCGCCGACATCGACGCCGCGCGTCGGCTGGCCGATGATCAACACATCCGGGTTTCGCTCCATCTCGCGGGCCAGGACGATCTTCTGCTGGTTGCCGCCGGAGAAATTGGCGGTCTTCAGCCGCGGGTTCGGCGGGCGAATGTCATAGGCTGCGATCTTCTCCTCGGCCTCGGCCCGGATGGCGTTGACATCGAGGGTCAAACCCTTCCGGTATTTCGGATCATCGTGATAGCCGAGGATGGCGTTTTCGCTTTCCTCGAATTTCAGCACGAGGCCGACGTGATGGCGGTCTTCGGGCACATGGGCGAGCCCACATTTGCGCAGCTCCGCCGGGTCGGCATTGCCGGTCACGTCGACGGGGCGACCGTTGAGCAGCACGGTGCCGGACTTGGCGCGGCGGATGCCGGAAATCGCTTCCAAAAGTTCAGACTGGCCGTTGCCGGCCACGCCGGCAATGCCGACGATCTCGCCGGCCCTGAGGTCGAAGGACACGTCGTCCACCATGGTCACGCCACGGCTGTCGCGCACGGTCAGGTTCTTGACCGAAAGCTTGACGTCGGCGGGCTTGGCCTCGCCCTTTTCGACACGCAGCAGAACACGGCGACCGACCATCAACTCGGCCAGCTCCTCGACCGAAGTCTCCCTGGTCGTGCGCGTCGCCACCATCTCGCCGCGGCGCATGACGGAGACCTCGTCGGTGATCGCCATGATCTCGCGCAGCTTGTGGGTGATGAGCAGAACGGTTTTTCCCTGGTCCTTCAGCTGGCCGAGAATGCGGAATAGGTGATCGGCCTCGGCCGGCGTCAAAACGCCCGTCGGCTCGTCGAGAATGAGGATATCGGCCTTGCGGTAGAGCGCTTTCAGGATTTCGACACGCTGCTGGATACCGACCGGCAGTTCCTCGATCACGGCGTCCGGATCGACCTCCAGCGCATATTCCTTCTCGAGCCGCTTCAGCTCGGCACGCGCCTTGGTGATGCCGGCGTTCAGAATCTGGCTTTCCTCTGCGCCGAGCATGATGTTCTCAAGCACGGTAAAATTTTCGACCAGCATGAAGTGCTGGTGCACCATGCCGATGCCGGCGGCGATCGCCGCATTGGGATCGCGGATATTGACCTTTTGCCCGTTGATCAGGATGTCGCCGTGGTCGGCCTGATAGAAGCCGTAGAGGATCGACATGAGGGTGGATTTGCCGGCGCCGTTTTCGCCGATGATACCGTGGATGGTGCCTTTGCGGACCTTCAGGTTGATGTTTCGGTTGGCGTGGACGAGGCCGAAGCTCTTGTCGATGCCCTTCAGTTCGATTGCCAGTTCGCTCATGACGATCCACTCTTACGGGGATTTAGGGCCGACGGGCCGTTTTTCGGCCTGCCGGTTGTAGTCTTGTTGCTTCCGCAGCACTTGTCCAGCCCGATTGCGGGCCGAGAGCTCCCCCGCTATAGGTCGGGCCTGCCGCACGAAGCGACGAGGACAGCCATGACCGATCTGCCTGACGAGACCGACGCCGAGCGCATTGCCCGCCTGGAAGAGCATGTCGCCCATCAGGCCGTTACGATCGATGAACTCTCCGACCAGCTCGCCGAGCAATGGCGTGTGGTCGAGCAGGTCCGAACGAAGCTCGACCGGCTGACGGAGCGGTTTCTCTTGCTGGAAGAAGGTGCCGGCGAAGCCCCGGCCATCACCCGCCCGCCGCATTACTGAGCGGGCAGCGCCGCAGCGGATCGTTCGGCAAAGGGGTAGCCCGAAAACGGAATCGGCCCGTCTGCTTTACGCAAACGGGCCGTCGATGCCGCTTAGTAGGGGCAGGTCTCGTCCGTCATGTAGTCGTGGACCTTCACCGTGCCGGCGATGATGTCGGCGCGCGCCTTGTCGATGGCGGCCTTCATTTCCGGGGTGATGAGCGGTGCGTTGTTGTCGTCCATCGCGACGTCGACGCCGTTTTCCTTCAGGCCGAGCACGTTGATGCCGGGCTTGAATGCGTCGTCCTTGGCGGTCATGAACGCGTCGTAGACGGCGACGTCGACGCGCTTGACCATCGAGGTCAGGACCTTGCCCGGATGCAGGCCGTTCTGGTTGGAATCGACGCCGATGCCGAGCTTGCCGGCGTCGGCCGCAGCCTGGAGAACGCCGACACCCGTGCCGCCGGCAGCGTGGTAGACCACGTCCGAGCCCTGGTCGAACTGCGACTTGGCGATTTCTCCGCCCTTGACTGGGTCGTTCCAGGCGTCCGGCGTCGTGCCCGTATAGGCTTCGAGTACCTTATAGTCGGCACCAAGCGACTTCACGCCGCCGATGTAGCCGCAGGCGAACTTGTGGATGAGCGGGATGTCCATGCCGCCGACGAAGGAGACGGTCTTCGACTTGGAGGCCATGCCGGCAAGGATACCGGCGAGCCAGCCGCCTTCCTCTTCCTTGAAGACCACCGAGCGGACGTTCGGCTTGTCGACGACCATGTCGATGATGGCGAACTTGGTGTCGGGATATTCGGCGGCGATCTTCTCGAGCTGCGCTGCCCAGGAGAAGCCGGCCATCACGATCGGGTTGTTGCCGTCGCCGGCGAAGCGGCGCAGCGCCTGTTCGCGCTGGGCGTCGTTGGCGATTTCGAATTCGCGGTACTCGATGCCGGTCTCGGTCTTGAACTTTTCCGCGCCGTTATAGGCTGCTTCGTTGAACGACTTGTCGAACTTGCCGCCGAGGTCATAGATGATCGCCGGCTTGATATCGGCGGCGAAAACCGTCGCCGACATGGCGGCCGTGGCAAGAAGGGTGAGAAGGGTTTTTTTCATTGTGCAGCCCTGTTCGCTATTGATCTTATAGGGACCTTCCGCGCGGCGCTGGATGGGCGCGCGGCGGAGCCACCGACCCGTTCCCTTGGGTCAGGCTGGCGGCATCCTTGCACGGCGCCGGGAAAAATTCACCAGAAATTTTTCAAGTGGTAAAAAATACGAGCCGCCGCCAACAGGAAGATAAAACCCTGTTCGCGACGGCGTGGGTTTGCCCGAATTTTCAAGCCTCTTCAGCCGATGGCGCAGGCCACGCCCGTGCCGCGCAGGCCGCAATAGCCGCCGGGATTCTTGGCGAGATACTGCTGGTGCACGTCCTCGGCGAAGTAGAAGGGCCCCGCCTTGGCGATCTCCGTCGTGATGCGGTCGGTGCGTCCGGCAGCGTCCAAGGCCGCCTGATAGGCGTCGCGCGCCCGCCGCGCCGTCGCAAGGTCGGCCTCGTCGTCGAGATAGATCGCCGAGCGATAGGTCGTGCCGATATCGTTGCCCTGACGCATGCCCTGTGTGGGGTCATGCGCCTCGAAGAAGGCCTTCAACAGCGCTTCGAGCGTGACCTTGACGGGATCGTAGACGACGAGCACCACTTCGGTATGGCCGGTCAGGCCCGTCGTCGTCTCGTGATAGGTCGGGTTGGGCGTGAAGCCGCCGGAATAGCCGGCCGCCGTCACGAAGACGCCGGGGATCTTCCACAGGAGACGCTCGGCGCCCCAGAAGCAGCCCATGCCGAGCAGCACGGTCTTGAACCCTTGCGGGTACGGGCCTTTCAGCGGGTTGCCGTTCACGAAATGGGTTTCAGACGTCGGGACCGGCTGGTCGCGGCCGGGAAGGGCGGCGTCCGGCGCGGGCATGACGGTCTTCTTGTTGAACATGTCGATCAGGAACATGGATGGCCTCCTGGCCGGGCCGCACAGGATGGCGGCGGTTGATGTATTAGGCGGTGAAGCGGCCCGCGATGGGCGGGCGCCGGTAGGCGATCACCCAGAAGAACAAGGATACGGCGAGCAGCACGGCAAAAGCCGGCTGCGACAGCACCCAGAGCGCCGCCGGATCCCAGGCATAGGGGAACTTACGCATGATGCCGTCGGCAACGAGCGCGATCGTATCCGGGCTTGCCGTGCTCCAGGCGACGGCGAGCGGGGTCAGCACCGGCTCGGAGGCAGAGACCGACTGGATCGCATCGATCGTGCCGGCCATGACCGCGACGACGAGGGAAAAAAGACTGATGGCCTTGAGGACGAACCGTATCATGCGCACCCTCCCGGTGCCCTGGGGAGCCGAATTCCGCTCCGCTTCATTGCTGCCTATAGATAGGAAGACGCGCGGCTCTGCGCAATCCTTCGCCGCGATGCGGCATATCCTTCAAAAAACTGTCAGAAAGCGGTTGATTGCGCGCCAAACCTCGGTATATATCGCGCCGTCTCGCCGGAATGGAAACAGGAAAGCGACCCGCGCCGGACTAACCACCGGCAGCGAGCGGACGGACAGGTGGCCGAGTGGTTGAAGGCGCACGCCTGGAACGCGTGTATAGGGGAAACTCTATCGAGGGTTCGAATCCCTCTCTGTCCGCCATCCTTTTGTAACCCTTGCTCCATACTGTTTGCGGAATTCACGAGGGCCGGCCTTTGCCGGGCCTTTAGCATCTGTTTCAGCGGCTTTGCCGGCGGGATTTTCATGGTTACGATTGCGGTCGCCGGTATCGGCTATGTCGGGCTTTCCAATGCGGTGCTGCTTTCCCAGCACAATGATGTCGTCGCCTACGATATCTCCGATGAGAAGGTGGCGACGGTCAACAGGCGGCTCTCGCCCATCGTTGATGCCGAGATCGAAAACTATCTTGCAACGAAGCCGCTGCGGTTGAAGGCGACGACGGACGCGGAAGAGGCGTTTTCCGGGGCGGATTTCATTCTGGTGGCGACGCCGACCAACTACGATCCGCAATCCAACTATTTCGATACGAAAAGCGTCGAGGCGGTCATCGACGCGGCGCGGGCGCTCAATCCGCATGCCACGATCGTCATCAAGTCCACCGTCCCCGTCGGCTACACCCAGGCGCTGCGCGACGAGCGTGGTGACGCGCGTATCGTCTTCTCGCCGGAATTCCTGCGTGAAGGCAAGGCGTTGCATGACAACCTCTATCCGTCGCGCATCGTCATGGGGGCGGATACGCCGGAGGCACGCCTCTTTGCGAGCCTCCTGCAGCAGGGCGCGGTGAAGGATGACGTGCCTCTGCTCTTCACCGGATCGGGCGAGGCGGAGGCGATCAAGCTGTTCGCCAACACCTATCTCGCCATGCGCGTCGCCTATTTCAACGAACTCGATTCCTATGCGATGACGCATGGCATCGACACGCGCCAGATCATCGAAGGCGTCGGGCTCGATCCGCGCATCGGCAAACACTACAATAACCCGTCCTTCGGTTATGGCGGCTATTGCCTGCCGAAGGACACCAAGCAGCTCCTGTCCAATTTCTCCGAAGTGCCGCAGAACCTCATCCGGGCTATCGTCGATGCCAACACGACGCGTAAGGATTTTCTGGCGCTCGATATCGTCGCGCGAAATCCCGACGTGGTAGGCATCTATCGGCTCGCGATGAAGAAGGATTCGGACAATTTCCGCGAATCCTCCATCCAGGGCATCATGAAGCGCGTCAAGGCCAAGGGTATTCCGGTCATCATCTATGAGCCGGATTTCGAGGACGACACGTTCTTCCGCTCGGAGATCGTTCGTGATCTCGAAGATTTCAAACGGCGCGCCGACCTCATTGTCGCCAATCGCCTCTCCGCTGAACTTGATGACGTCAGGGACAAGGTCTACACGCGCGACGTGTTCGAGCGGGACTGAACCTCAAGTCAGCCAAGCCGGCAGGCGTGGCGGCACGCGGCCGGTGAGCGCCGCCTCGATGCAGTCGGCAAGATTGCCGAAGCGCACGGTGCGGCCGGAGAGGCCCGGACCGTAGTGGGCGTATTTGCCGGAATTGGTGATGAGCGCGCGTGTCTTCGTCGGGAAGACCGGTTCGGAAATCGAACACCAGCAGAGATCCGGAAGGACCTGAACGCCGCTCGCCCTGAGCCGGGTCAGGACATCGCTGGATTGAGCCATGATGTCGCGGCCGGCCGTGACGATGACGGTGACGTCAGGGTGACGCTTGCGGTCGCCCAACGCATCGGCCAGCGCACGGCATTCGGAGGCCGAGGCATGCGGGCTGCCGATGGCGACGAGCTCGACCTCGGCGGGGCCGTCGTTGAACATGGTCCAGACGTCGATCATGTCGGCTCGCGTGATGGTTATGTGGTCGGCCTTCTCGGCGGCGATGCCGTCGGCTTCCGGCGTCACGCCTTCGATATGCAGCATGGGGGCGGCGGAGGTGGTGCCGAAGGCGGCGCAGAGCGCCTTGAGGTCGTCCCGCGTGGGTTTGGCGGCAGCAAGGCCGCGCAGCAGGGGGATGCGGTCGGGTGCCGCGCGGCCGGCGAGATAGCCGACAATCGGCCAGAACGCGTCGTCGATATTGTCGGGCAGGTCGACGTCGATTATGCGCCTGGCCTTGCGGTGTTCGTCGAGATAGACGCCGGAGAGCGGCGCACGGCCGGTCAGCGCGATGCAGAGATCGAGGAAGTCGGGATGCTTGGCCGTGCGGGCGCCGAGCACCGTGTTGGCGAAGATCACGGCGTTGGATTCGGCCCAGGCGATCGCCTCGCCGGTTTTGGGCGCGCTATCGAGCAGATAGGGCGAACAGGTGAAGGTCGGACGACAGCCCATGCGCACATAGGCATCGGCAAGGCGGGCTGCCGGGTCGCCGAAATCGTGCGGCACGCCCTGCTTTTCCCAATTGGCGTGGTCGACGGAGATGGCGTTCATCGTGGTCGGCACGCATACCTTGGCGCCCATATCGGCCATCTTTTCCGCGAAGGTCAGGTTGGCGGGGCTGGCATAGATGCAGCCGTCGATATGGCCCTGCACCACGTCGATGAGCTTTTCGGCACCCTGCTGTGCCGCCATTGCAACGGTGATGCGCAATGCCAGCTGCACGGCGATGCCGTCCCGGCCGTCGAGCATGGCGCGGTCGTTCTCGGTAAGCTCGAGGGCCGATGTGGCCGGCGGCGAGACGGGGATGACGAGGCCGTCGGCTTCAATCGCTGTGTTGCTGATCGTCGCCGTCTTGGCGCGACAGAGCGCGTCATAGGCCTCATGCGAAAGGCGCAGAACGGGCAGCGATTTGCCGAACATTTCCGCGGCGATCAGCGCGCCGAGCGTCAGAACGTCCTCCGCCTCGCTAAAAACAAGCGCGGCCGGCGCGCGGCCGGTCAGCGCCAGGTCGAGCAGCACGCCGGAGCCGGTGCAGGAGCCTCGGCTGGAGGGCATCATCAGGATGCCGCCGGTGATCGTCACGCCATGCAGCGGATGGTGCACGTCGATGACGCGGCCGGTCGCCGGATCGACGCCGCCCCAGAAGCTCAGCGCCTCGCCCGCGGCGATGATCGGACCGGAGGCTGTTCCGGCAAGAATGCTGCGGGCGGAGAGCGCTGTCATGGGATGGCTCCTAGAAACGTTGCGGCGAGAAGGGGGCGATGTCGATGGCGGTCGGCCGGTCCGTCAGGAGATCGGCGACGAGCCGGGCGGTGCCGGCAGACTGGGTGAGACCGAGATGACCGTGACCGAAGGCATAGATGACCTTGGGTGTGGCGCGGGCGCGGCCGATCGCCGGCAGGCTGTCGGGCAGCGACGGGCGGAAACCCATCCACTGCACGCCGCCCTGGGGCTTGAGGCCCGGCAGGAAGGTGCGCGCCTTTTCCAGCATGGCTTCCGACCGGCGGAAGTTCGGCGGTAGCTTCAGTCCGCCAAGCTCCACCGCGCCGCCAACGCGGATGCCGGTCGAAAGCCGGGTCACGACGAAGCCATGGCCGCCGAAGGTCACTTGCGTGCGCAGGTCGAAGGCGTCGATGGGCAGCGTCGTGTTGTAGCCACGCTCGGTTTCGAGCGGGATGGTTTCGCCAAGCGAGCGGGCGACCTGGTGCGAGAAGGCACCGGCCGACAGCACGACCTTTTGCGCCCGCAGGGTACGTCCGTCGGTGGTGCGGATTTCCACGCCGCCCTCGATCGGGTGCAGGCCGGAGACGTCGGCCCGCTCGATCATGCCGCCCTTAGCGCGGAAATGATCTGCCAGCGCCAGCGTATAGAGCTTGGGATCGGCGATGGAATACCAGCCGGGCGTAAACGTGCCATGCGTGAAGCGCGGCGCAAGGCCGGGCTGGATCGCCGCCATGCCATTGGCATCGAGGTGGTGGAATTCGACGCCGTGCTGCTCGCGCGCTTTCCAGCCGGGCAGCGAGGCGTTGAGCTCGGCCTGGCTTTCATAGACCTGCAGGTTGCCTTCCTTGCGCAGCATGCCAAGCGTATCGGTCTGGGCGAGGAACGGTTCCAGCTCGGCCTTGGAGAGGTCCATCAGCGCGGTCTGCGCCGCCGTGGAGTGGGCGACGCGACTGGCCGAACAGGCCCGCCAGAAGCGGAACATCCAGGGTGCGATCTGCACGGCATAGGACGGCGGCACGCTGAGCGGCCCGAGCGGGTCGAGCAGCCATTTCGGCGCCTTCTTCAGGATGCCCGGCGAGGCGAGCGGCAGGATATCGGTGAAGGCGAAGGCGCCCGCATTGCCGGCCGAGGCGCCAGCCGCCGGCGCGTCGCGTTCCAGAACGGTGACGGTGAGGCCGCGCGCCTGGGCGGCGATGGCCGCCGACAGGCCGACGACGCCGGCGCCGATGACGACGACGCCGGGTTGAATCTCTGTGTTCATCACGGTCTCAATGCGTTGCGGCGAGGAAGGTCTTCAGTTCCGGATCCTTCGGCGCGCCGAACAGCTCTTCCGGCGGCGCGATCTCGGCCATGACGCCCTTGTGGAAGAAGGCGACGCGGTCGGAGACTTCGCGGGCGAACTTCATTTCATGCGTGACGCAGATCATCGTCATGCCTTCCGAGGCCAGCATGCGCAGCGTGTCGAGCACTTCGCCGACGAGCTGCGGATCGAGTGCGGAGGTCACCTCGTCGAACAGCATATAGGCCGGCGACATGGCAAGCGCGCGGGCAATCGCCATGCGCTGCTGCTGGCCGCCCGACATGCGGCTCGGATAGACCTTCAGCTTGTCGCCGAGGCCGACATGGGTCAGCTGCTTGACAGCCATCGCCTCGGCTTCCGCCTTGGATTGGCCGAGCACCTTGACCGGCGCCAGCATGACGTTTTCCAACACCGTCAGGTGCGGGAAGGCGTTGAACTGCTGGAACACGATGCCGAGCTTGCGGCGCAGCTTGTTAAGGTCCGTGCCCTTGGCATGGACATCGGTGCCGTCGACGACGATGCGGCCGGCATCGATGGTCTCCAGACCGTTGATGCAGGTGAGCAGCGTCGACTTGCCCGAGCCCGAGCCGCCGATGATGGTCAGCACCTCGCCCTTCAGGACGGTGAGGTTGATCCCCTTGAGAACTTCGAGCTGGCCGAAGGACTTGCGGACGTTTTCGATCTCAATCATTGGACCACCGTTTTTCGAGATAGCCGCCAAGCCGGGCTATGGGGAAGCTGATGATGAAGTAGATGGCGCCGCAGATCAGCAGGATGAACAGCGGTTCCTGCAGGCGCGTGACGAGGATCTGCGAGGCGCGCAGGAGTTCGATCAGGCCGAGCCAGAGCACCAGCGCCGAATCCTTCATGACGCCAAGCGTCAGCCCGATCCAGGCCGGCAGCGAGACGCGGGTGGCGAGCGGCGCCACGATGTAGCGCATGTCCTGCCACCAAGTCATGCCGAGCGAGCGGGCCGCGCGGCGCGTCGTGGTCGGCACGGCGGAAATGCCGCCGCGCACGATTTCGGTGCAATAGGCGGCCGTATAGAGCGACAGCACCACGCAGGAGGTGGTGAACGGCGCCCAGCCGAGCTTCATGATCGACTGCAACGCATTGCCGAGCACGAGCTGGATGAGCAGCGGCACGGAGCGGAAGATATCGAGCAGGAAGGTGATCGGCAGCGACCAGTAGGTGCCGAGCTGGTTGCGCAGCACGCCGAAGACGACGCCGAGAAGGGTGCCGGCCAGCACGGAGACGGCCGTGACCGCCAGCGTCATGACGGCGCCTTGCGCGAGAAAGCCGAGATCGGCAAGCGTGAGAGCGGTATCGAACATGGTTTACCCTCTCAGTAACGGAACATGCGCGTGGCGGCGAGGCGTGCGGCGAGCGTCACGACCTTGGCGATCACGTAGTAGATGACGGCCGCGAGCGCGAAGAATTCGAAGGTCCGGAAGGACACTGCATTCAGTGCCTGGGTAACGCCGGCGAGATCCGTGTTCATGCCGACGGTGACGCCGAGCGAGGTCATCAGGATTGCCCAGACCATCTGGTTGGTGGCCGGCAGGAAGGCGATGCGCAGCATCTGCGGCATGACGATGTAGCGGAAGGCTTGCAGGGGCGTCATGCCGAGCGATCGGCCGGCGCGGGTCTGCGTTTCCGGGATCGCCTTCAGCGCGCCGCGGAAGTTTTCCGCGAGATAACCGGCATTGTTGAATGCGATGCCGACCAGCAGCGCCGTATAGGGGCTGAGGTGGATTCCGAAGCTGCCGAGGCCGAAATGGGCCATGTAGATCTGGAAGAGGGCCGGCGTGTTGCGCGCGATCTCGACCCAGACGGTGGCAAAGCCGTTGAGGATGCGGTTGCCGGACAACCGGAAGAGCGTCAGCGCGAGCGCGACGGCAAGGCCGATGGCCATGGAGGCGAGGGCGATCTGGAGCGTGACCAAAGCACCGTCCAGCATCTGCGGCAGGGCCTTGAACGCCTGATTCCAATGGAAATTGTAACTGAACATTGCCGTCTCACCCTTCGGAAACGATCGACGGCGCGGAAGAAGCTCCCGCGCCGCCTTCAAAACGGCAGATTAGCGATAAACGCCGTTGACCGAAAGCGACGGCACTTCGCCGCCGACCCACTTTTCGTAGAGCTCGTTGTAACGGCCGGTGCGGACCTGCTGGTTGATGAACAGGTTCAGGTAGTTGATCAGGCCGTATTCTTCGCGGTTAAATGACCGGGCCTTCCTTTCGGAAGACCCGGCCGTGTCAAGCCCGATTCAGGCCCGATTCAGGCTTGAATCAGTTGAGAAAATCCTCGGGCAGCAGGCCCTCCGGGAAGTTCTGGTACGATACCGGACGCAGGAAGCGGCGGATCGACAGCGTGCCAACGCTCGTCGCGCCGAAATTCGTCGAGGCCGGGTAGGGGCCGCCATGCACCATGGTGTCGACAACCTCGACGCCAGTCGGGAAGCCGTTCACCAGCACGCGGCCGGCTTTGCGCTCAAGGAACGGGCGCAGGCGCTTGGCGTCTTCCAGGTCGCCGGCGTCCATTTGGATGGTCGCTGTCAGCTGGCCCTCGAAGTTGCGGGCAAGCTTTTCCATCTCGTCGACCGAGGAGACGCGCACGACGAGGCCGAGCGGGCCGAAGACTTCTTCCGACAGCGCATGGTCGGCAAGGAACTGGTCGCCGGAGATTTCAAAGAGGTTCGGCAGGGCATTGCGGCCGGTGGATTCAGTCGTCAGCAGCGGCTTGACCGTGTTGCGGCTTTCAAAGCGCGCCTGACCATCCTGATAGGCCTTCGCAATGCCATCGGTCAGCATGGTCTGCGGGGCGACCTTGGCAAGCGCCTCGACGGCAGCGGCCGTGAAGCGGTCGGCATCCGCGCCGCTCTGGACGATGGCGATGCCCGGATTGGTGCAGAACTGGCCCGCACCCATGGTGAGCGAACCGGCCCAGCCCTGGCCAAGGCTTTCCGCGCGGGCCTTCGCGGCTTCCGGCAGCACGAACATCGGGTTGACCGAACCGAGTTCGCCGAAGAACGGGATCGGCTCCGGACGGGCGGCGCACAGGTTGAACAGCGCGCGGCCGCCGGCCAGCGAGCCGGTGAAGCCGACGGCCTTGATCAGCGGGTGCTGCACCACGGCCTCGCCGACCTGGCGGTTGCCGCCCTGGATGAGCGAGAAGACGCCCGGATGCACACCGGTCTTCTTGACGGCGGCAAGAACGGCTTCGGCGATGATCTCGCCGGTGCCGGGATGGGCCGAATGGCCCTTGACGACGACGGGGCAACCGGCAGCAAGGGCTGCTGCCGTATCACCGCCGGCCGTGGAGAAGGCGAGCGGGAAGTTGGAGGCGCCGAATACGGCGACCGGGCCGATCGGCCGCTGGATCAGGCGGATCTCCGGGCGCGGTGCCGGCTGGCGGTCGGGCAGGGCCGCGTCGAAGCGGCGGTCGAGGAAATCGCCCTTCTCGATATGGTCGGCGAAGAGGCGCAGCTGCCCGGTGGTGCGACCGCGCTCGCCCTGCAGGCGGGCGACGGGCAGGCCGGTTTCCTGCGTGCCGATTTCGGTGATGGCGTCGGCGCGGGCTTCGATCTCGTCGGCGATGGCGCGCAGGAAGGCGGCGCGGTCGGCACGTGAGGAATAGCCGTAGCTCAGGAAGGCGTCTTCCGCCGCTTCCGCGGCGCGGTTCACCAGCTCCACCGTGCCGACGGCAAAGTCGTGCGCCGGGCCATGGGCGGGCGAGGAGGTAAACGTGCCGTTGCCGTCAAGCCATTCGCCTGCGACGAGGTGTTTACCGTGGGGAGTGAAAGCCATGAGACGTACCTTTCTTGCGGAATGGGGTTCGCCCGATATAGGAGTGAGACGGGCGAATTGCACTTGTCAAAATCTTGTATACTCTATGTATGCAAATGTTCAATCGCCAACCTGCATGGGTCGGCACCAGCCTGAAGAGACGAACGATGACGCAAACCACCATCCTGCCGATCGACACCCTGTTTTCGCGCGTCGAAGCGATCTTTCTCAAGGCTGGCCTCAATGCCGTGCAGGCCGGCGCGCTCGCCCGCGTCATCGTCGCCGGCGAACGGGACGCCTGCAAGTCGCACGGCATCTACCGCATCGAAGGCGCTTTGCGAACCGTCAAAGCCGGAAAGGTGAAGCCGGATGCGGTGCCGGTGCTCGACCGCAACGAAAGCTCGGCCATCGTCAAGGTCAATGCCGGCGGCGGTTTCGCCAACCCCGCCTTCGAGCTCGGTGTGCCCGCCCTTGCCGAGCGTGCGAAAAAGCTCGGCATCGCGGCACTCGTCATCAATGACTGCACCCATTTCTCCGCGCTCTGGCCGGAAGTCGAGGCCGTGACGAACGAGGGCCTTGCCGGTCTCGTCATGTGCCCGAGCTATGCGACGGTCGCGCCGACGGGCGGCAACAAGCCGCTGCTCGGCACCAATCCCTTCGCCTTCGGCTGGCCGCGCAAGGACACTTCGCCCTACGTCTTCGACTTCGCAACGTCGGTCGCCGCCCGCGGCGAGATCGAACTGCACCGCCGCGCCGGCAAGCAACTGCCCGAGGGATGGGCGATCGATGCGGACGGCAACCCGACGACCGACCCGGAAGCAGCACTCGCCGGCGCCATGCTGCCCTTCGGCGGCCACAAGGGTTCCGCCATCGGCACGATGATCGAACTTCTGGCCGGCATCATGATCGGTGACCTGACGAGCCCGGAAGTGCTCGATTATCTCGGCACCACGACGCTCGCGCCCTTCCACGGCGAACTCATCATCGCCATGTCGCCAGAAGCCTTCGCCAAGGGCCGCCCCGGCGATCCCTTCGCCCGCGCCGAAGTGCTTTTCGAAGCCATCGTCGGCGGCGGCGCCCGCCTGCCCTCGCAGCGCCGTTTCGTGGCCCGCACGAAGTCGGAAACGGAGGGCGTCTCGCTCACCGCCGCAGAGATCGACCAGCTCGACCGTCTGCTGGACAAGGGCCTCGACGCGATCGCCTGACCGCGTCATAGCGTTCATTAGCCGGCGAACGGTTCCGCGGGATGCCGATTGGCCGCTGTGTGGGCGATCGGCGTCCGCACCGACGCACATCAACGGCCGCTCTTGTTAGGCACGACGGTTCCACCGGCAGACGTCGCCCTCAGGCTTGACCCGAGGATCCATCCGGCACACGCTGCCTCCCGAAAGAGGATCCCATGACCGTCTCGCCCTTCGACCATCCCTATCTCTCCAGCCTTCTCGGTGACGAGGAAACGGCATCGTTCTTTTCCGTTGCAGCGGAGCTGGAAGCCATGCTGGCCTTCGAGGTGGCCTTGGCCAAGGCGGAGGCTGGGGCGGGGGTCGTTTCGGTGGAGGCGGCCGATGCCATCGCGCGTGCGGCGCATCGTTTTTCGCCTGATGTCGCAAGCCTGCGCGCCGCGACGGCGCGCGACGGTGTTGTCGTACCGGATCTCGTTCGGCAGTTGCGCGCCGCCGTTGGCGAGCCGCATGCAAAACACCTGCATTTCGGCGCGACCAGCCAGGATGTCATCGACAGCGGCCTGATGTTGCGCCTGTCGCGTGTCGTGCCCCTTCTGGAGGAGCGGCTGGACGGGCTGATCGGCGGGCTGGCCGTTCTCGCAGCAACGTCAGGCGCACACAGCCTGATGGGGCGCACGCGCATGCAGCCGGCCATTGCGATCACCGTGGCCGACCGCCTCGATGCCTGGCGGCAACCGCTGGAGCGCGTTGCCGAACGGTTGCAGATCTTTGCGCTGGAGGGGCTTGCCGTGCAGTTCGGCGGCGCGGCGGGCACGCTGGAAAAGCTTGGTGACAAGGCAGGCGCCGTGCGTGCGGCGTTGGCCGATGAGCTCGGCCTCGTCGACGCGCCGCAATGGCATAGTCAGCGCGACCGCATCGGCGAGCTTGCCGGCCTGCTCGCCGCCATCACCGGCAGCCTCGGCAAGATCGGGCAGGACATCGTGCTGATGGCGGATCGCGGCGGCGAGATCATGCTTGCCGGCGGCGGCGGCTCCTCCGCCATGCCGCACAAGCAGAACCCGGTCGCCGCCGAAGCGCTGGTGACGCTCGCCCGTTTCAACGCCGCCCAGCTCGGCGGGATCGCCCAGGCGGCGGTGCATGAGCAGGAGCGCTCGGGTGCCGCCTGGACGCTGGAATGGCTGATCCTGCCGCAGATGGTGGTCGCCTGCGGCGCGGCGCTTCGGCTCGCCGGAGAGCTGTTCGCCGCCATCCGCCAGATCGGGACGGAATAAACGCGGCCCTGTTCCATGCGGAACAGCGCACGGCGGATGATCGTGGGAAAGTCTGGTCACACCGGATGAGAGAGGCTCATTCCACAGAGATCAGGCCCAACCAATCAGGAGTGCCCATGCGCAAGATCATCGTTTCCGCCACCATCGCCCTCGTTGCCGCCGTCTCCTTCGCCGCCCCCTCGCAGGCCGGCTATTACGGCTACGGCCACAAGCCGCACTGCTTCATCAAGAAGATCAAGTCCTACGACTACTATGGCAACCTGGTGATCAAGAAGATCAAGGTCTGCAAATAATCCAGCCTGCCGCTGACCTCCCCGAAAACCCGTCTGAAAACCCGCCAAAAACCCGGATGCCCCCTGCATCCGGGTTTTTGTCATGCACCGATGCGCTTGTAGAAAAACGTCGTCGCGCAGAAGCGCCCGTCCGGATAGAGCGCATAGTCGGGAATGACGCCCGCCCGCTGCCAGCCGAGCCGCTCATAGACGGTTTCCGCCGGGCTGCCGGTCGCGGTATCCAACACCAGCACGGTCTTGCCGCGCCTTGCGGCTTCGGCCTCCGCCGCCATCATCAGGGCGCGCGCCACGCCGCGGCCGCGTTCGCTTTCCATCACCAGCAGCTTCTTCACGTCCGCCCGGTGCGGCTGGTTCGGCATCTGGCTGATGCCGATCTGCACCGTGCCGACGATGCGGCCCTCGCGCTCGGCGGCAAAAAGCAGCGTCGCCTCAGCGCCGACCGCCGCCGCCACGCCCTGCCAGAACGGTACGGCATCTTCAGGTCCATAGGGTGCCATGAAGCCGACGGAGGCGCCGCCGGCCACGCAATCTGCCAGCACTTCTGACAATTCGCCGATACGCGCCTGCGCTTCGGCATGGTCGAGCAGTCTGATATCGCTCATCGGTCCCTCAGGCTCTGCCGCGGTCCAGCACCACGGCATAATGCGCCGGCACATCGCCGGGGTTTTCGAAGACATGGCCCTCGGTGATGCTCATATAAAGGCAGTCGCCGGGGTTGAGATCATGCACGGTTCCGGCAATCGTCATGCGCAGGCGACCGGAAAACAGCCAGACATGCTGCGTCATGCCCGCCTTCGCCGTTTCCGGCGGATAGGCGATGCGCGCACCGGCGGGAAACTCGACCTCGATCACCTCGACGCGCGAGGCCGTGTTGGCGGCCGAGACGGCGCGGCGCTGATAGCCGGTTTCCGGATCGCGCCAGACGGTCTGCGTCTCCCGCCGCGACAGCGGATCGCCCGCCTCGGCGGAAAAGGCGAAGAAGGCCGACAGCGTCAGGTCGAGCCCCGCACAGAGCCGCGAGAGCAACTGTGCCGTCGGGCTCGCCTCGCCGCGCTCGATGCGCGAGATCATCGCCCGGCTGACACCCGAGGCGCCGGCCAGATCGTCCAGCGTCTGGTTGCGGGCCATGCGCAACTGCCGCAGCCGCTCGCCGATGGCGCTTTCCAGGGGATCGTTTTCGTTTTCCATTATCGTAGAATAATTCTCCCGCATAATGGAGTCAACTGGCATGACCTCATCCCAAAATAATTCTCGCGCATGCCGCTCCGGCGACAATGCGACATCGGCCTGACCGGATATGGTGGCTGCACGAGAATCGGAGGGAGCGGCGCATGGCAGGGGAAACACAGCGGGCATCGTCGCTTTTTTCCATAACGGCCATTGTCGTTTCGATGACCTTCGTCGCCATCGGCAACGGCATCATGCTCGCCTATGTGCCCTATGTGCTGTCACGCGCCGACGCACCCTCGTGGACACCCGGCGCGGCCGTCACGGCGATTGCCTTCGGCGGCCTGCTCGGCTGCATCCTCGCCGGCCCGGTCATCCGCCGCGTCGGCCATGCACGGGCATTTTCCTGCTCCATGGCGCTCGTCCTCATCGCCGCCTTCCTCGTGGCGCTGGGCGTCAATCCGATCCTCTGGGTTCTGGCACGCGGCATCTACGGGACGGCGGGCAATGCGAATTTCATCATCGCCCAGAGCTGGTTGAACCACGCGGCCGACAACCGCTGGCGCGGCAAGGCCATGTCGTTTTTCTACATGGCCTATGTGCTGGGGCTCGGCGTCGGGGCCTGGCTGTTCGGGCAGATGCCGGCCGATGGCAACCTCGCGCCGCTCGTCACCATCTTCGTCACGACGCTCGCTATCCTGCCGATCGGCCTGACCCGGCTTCCGACGCCGCCGCCACCCGCCGGCGTCAGCGTGGATTTCGCCATGGCCTGGCGCAATTCGCCGGTCGCCCTCATCGGCGTGCTCGCCGCCGGCGGTCTTTCCATGGTCGTGCAGGGCTTTACACCGATCTACGCCGCCACCAACAATGTCGGCCAGAAGGACGTGGCGCTCTTGATGTTCGTCATGCAGTTCGGCCTGCTCTTCGTGCAATACCCGCTCGGCACGCTGTCGGACCGCATTGATCGGCGCCTCGTGCTGATCTTCACCTGCCTGTTGATCACGGGGGCCGCCATCGCCGCGCTCTTCGTCTCCTTCCAGGCGCTGGTCATCCTCATGCTGGTCTTCGCGCTCTGGGCAGGGGCGACCGAAAGCGTCTATTCCATCGCCAACGCCCATGCCAACGACCGCACGGATCCGGAGGATTTCGTACCGCTCGCCTCGACGCTGCTCGTCGCCTGGTCGACCGCCGCCACCCTCGTGCCGCTTGCCGTGACCGCGCTGACGCCGACCTTCGGCCCGAAAACCTTCATCTATGCCGCCATGGCCGTCGCGGTCCTCTATGCCGCCTTCGTCGCCCACCGTCTGCGTCGCCGCGAGACGGTGCCGGTCGAGGCGCGCGAGACCTTCGAGATCCGCAGCGCCCAGGTGCCGAATGCCGGCGCACTGGTCGAGGGGGGAAAAGCCCCGGAATAGCGGCGCTTCCCGTCCCGAAACCCTTCATTTACCGCTTTGCGGGAATCTTCGGCGCTGCTATATGGCGCGCATGAGCACCAATTCTTCGACGCCCCTCGACCATATCCGCAACTTCTCGATCGTGGCCCATATCGACCACGGCAAGTCGACGCTCGCCGACCGGTTGATCCAGTCGACCGGCGGCCTTGCCGAACGCGAGATGTCGGAACAGGTCCTCGACTCGATGGATATCGAGCGCGAGCGCGGCATCACCATCAAGGCCCAGACCGTGCGCCTGCACTACAAGGCGAACGACGGCGAGACCTATGTGCTGAACCTCATCGACACGCCCGGCCACGTCGACTTCGCCTATGAAGTCTCGCGCTCGCTGTCGGCGTGCGAAGGTTCGCTGCTGGTCGTTGACGCCTCGCAGGGCGTGGAAGCCCAGACGCTCGCCAACGTCTACCAGGCGATCGACAACAACCACGAGCTCGTCACCGTACTCAACAAGATCGACCTACCGGCCGCCGAGCCCGACCGCATCAAGGAACAGATCGAGGAAGTCATCGGCATCGACGCGTCCGAAGCCGTGCTGATCTCGGCAAAGACCGGCCTCGGCATTCCCGACGTGCTGGAAGCCATCGTCCAGCGCCTGCCCGCGCCGAAGAGCGAGGGCGGCGAGAAGGCCCCGCTGAAGGCGCTGCTGGTCGACAGTTGGTACGACACCTATCTGGGCGTCATGGTTCTGGTGCGCGTCATCGAAGGCCGCATCAGCAAGGGCCAGACCATCCGCATGATGGGCACGGACGCCAAATACACGATCGAGCGCGTCGGCGTGCTGACGCCGAAGATGGTCGCGATGGATAGTCTGGGTCCCGGTGAGATCGGCTTCATCACCGCGTCGATCAAGGAAGTGGCCGATACCCGCGTCGGCGATACGATCACCGAGGACAAGCGCCCGACCGCCAAGGCCCTGCCGGGCTTCAAGCCGGCGCAGCCGGTGGTGTTCTGCGGCCTCTTCCCGGTCGATGCCGCCGATTTCGAAGACCTGCGCTCGGCGATGGGCAAGCTGCGCCTCAACGATGCCTCCTTCTCCTTCGAAATGGAATCGTCGGCGGCGCTGGGCTTCGGCTTCCGCTGCGGCTTCCTCGGCCTGCTGCATCTCGAAATTATCCAGGAGCGCCTGGAGCGCGAATTCGACCTCGACCTGATCGCGACGGCGCCTTCGGTCGTCTATCAGCTCTACATGACCGACGGGACGATGCGCGAGCTGCACAATCCGGCCGACATGCCCGACGTCGTGAAGATCTCGGAAATCCACGAGCCGTGGATCCGCGCGACGATCCTGACGCCCGACGATTATCTCGGTGGTATCCTGAAACTCTGCCAGGACCGCCGCGGCATCCAGATCGAGCTGACCTATGTCGGCACGCGCGCCATGTTGACCTATGACCTGCCGCTCAATGAAGTGGTCTTCGATTTCTACGACCGCCTGAAGTCGATCTCCAAGGGCTATGCCTCCTTCGACTACCAGATCACCGACCACAAGGAAGGCCATCTGGTGAAGATGTCGATCCTCGTCAACGGCGAGCCTGTCGATGCGCTGTCGATGATGGTGCACCGCATGGCCGCCGAAAAGCGCGGCCGCGACATGTGCGAGAAGCTCAAGGAGCTGATCCCGAAGCACATGTTCAAAATCCCGATCCAGGCCGCCATCGGCGGCAACGTGATCGCCCGCGAGACCATCTCGGCGCTGCGCAAGGACGTGACGGCCAAGTGCTACGGCGGCGACGCCACCCGCAAGCGCAAGCTGCTCGACAAGCAGAAGGCCGGCAAGAAGCGCATGCGCCAGTTCGGCAAGGTGGAAATCCCGCAAGAAGCCTTCATCGCCGCGCTCAAGATGGGCGACGAATAAGATGGAGAAGGGAGGCACTGCCTCCCTTCAACCGCTGACAAAGTCTAAAACCTCTCTTCCGTCATGCTCGGCACGAGGCCGAGGACGACGATGGCGGGTGCGGCGAGGTTTGTCAGCAAGCAAAAGGGCCGTAAAACGGCCCTTCGCATGATCCGGTCCTGAAAGCGGCCGATATCAGCCCTGCTTGAGCGGCGAGATCGCGATTTCCACGCGGCGGTTCTGCGCGCGTCCCATTTCCGTCGCGTTGGAGGCGATCGGGCGCTCCAGGCCGTAGCCCATGGCCGACATGCGGCGCGGATCGACGCCGCGCGAGGCAAGGTAATTGGCGACCGAATTGGCGCGGCGGTTGGAGAGATTCATGTTGTAGCCGGCATTGCCGACCGAATCCGTGTGGCCGTCGACGTCGATCAGCGTCTTGTCGAACTTGCGCAGCACGATCGCCACCGAATCGAGCGTCGGATAGAACGGCGGGATCACCTGGTCGCGGTCCGTCGCGAAGGTGACGTTCGAGGGCATGTTGAGCACGATGCGGTCGCCGACGCGGCTGACCGAAACGCCGGTGCCCTGCAACTGCGCGCGCAGTTCCGATTCCTGGTTGTCCATGTAGTTGCCGATGGCGCCGCCGGCGAGCGCGCCGACACCCGCGCCGATCAAGGCGGCGTTGCGGCGCTGCACGGGGTTGTTGCCGATGAGCAGGCCCGCGACCGCGCCCATGCCGGCGCCGATGGCGGCACCGCCGGCCGTGTTGGAAACCTTCTGCTCGCCCGTATAGGGGTCCGTCGTCGTGCAGGCGGAAAGGTAGGTCGCGGCGAGCGCGACGAGCGCAACTTTCTTCAACATGGAGTGTCCCCGGAAACGTCGATGATTCTGCTTCAACCTAGCGATTGCGGCAAGAACATGAAAGAGGGCCGTTTTCAGGCGGTTTTCCCCTCACCTTCGCCGTTTCCGCTCGATGTGACGCCGGCACTCGCTGCCACGACCAGCGCCGTGCCGAGCATCTGCAGGGGCGTCATTGGCTGGCTGAGCACGAGGAAGCCTGCCAGTGCGCCGAGCGCCGGCTCGAGACTCATCAGGATGCCGAAGGCCGACATGGGCATGCGGCGCAGCGCGATCATCTCAAGTGCGTAGGGAAAGAGCGGCACGAGAATGGCAAGGCCGAGCATCATGCCCAGCCCCTCCGGGTTCAGGGCCTCGCCGACGCGCGGCAAGCCGAAGGGGGCAGCGGCGATGGCGGCGAAGAGCAGCGACATCGAGAGGCCTTCCAGCCCCTTGAACACCGCGCCGGTCTTCTTCATGAGGATGATATAGGTGCCCCAGCCGATGCCCGCGCCGACGGCGAACAGCATGCCGACGGGATCGCCGACCCAGCCCGCGCCGTCATGCGACAGGAGCACGACGCCGATGAAGGCCGCGACCGGCCAGATCAGACGCCAGCCCTTGCCGAGCGACCAGGTGGCGACCGCCAGCGGCCCGAGAAACTCGATGGCGACGGCAAGGCCGAGCGGAATGCGGGCAATCGCTGCAAAGAAACACAGCGTCATCGCCGCCATGGTGGCGCCGAGCAGGGCGGCACTCTTCCATTGTTCACGGCTATAGGAACGCATCGGCGGGCGCACGATCAGCGCGAGGATCGCCGCAGCCATGACGAGGCGGAGGAAGGTGGTGGTCGAGGGGCCGAAGGCATGGATCGCCGTCGCCGAAAAGGCCGAACCGAACTGAATGCTCGACATGGAGCCGAAGCACAGCAGGATGCCCGTAAACAGCCCCGCATTGCCCGAGCCCGAAAGACCGCCGCCGCTGGCCGTCGCCTGTTGATCTGCCATAATAACTCTTCCCCTAGGGCACCCAGTCCCCCAACACAAATCCCGAAATCGCAGGCGATTTCGGGATTTGTGTTGAAGTTCAAAAGACTACAGTGACCTTTGCGCGCCACTTCGTAACGCGCGGCACTGTAGGGGAGGGTCTGCCATCAGACAAATGGATAATCGTGACGCCTTGCTTCAAGAAATTTGATGCAAGATGTCAGTCTGCAATGCCCTTCAGCGTGTTGGCGACGTTGAGGCCGATCTGCGGCACGCCGTAGCCGCCTTCCATGCAGATAAGCACCGGCACGCCGCTTGCCGCGACCGCCCTGCCCATCGTGATGTAATCCGGTGAAGTGAGCTTGAAGAAGGAGATCGGGTCCTCCTCGAACGTATCGACGCCGAGGGAGAGAATGATCACCTCTGCGCCGAAGGCCTCGATACGCTTCAGAGCGTCCTTCAGCGCCGCCTCCCAGACGGAATAGGGCGTGCCCGGCGGCATCGGATAGTTCTGCGTGGTGCCGGTACCCGCACCCTTGCCGGTCTCCTCGGCATAACCGAGGAAATGCGGGAAGGCCTCGGCCGGATCGCCATGCAGCGAGGCGAAATAGACGTCGTCGCGCTCGTAGAAGATATCCTGCGTGCCGTTGCCGTGGTGGAAATCGACATCAAGGATCGCGACCTTCTTGGCGCCCTTGTCGAGGAAGCGCTGGGCGGCGACGGCGGCGTTGTTGATGAAGCAATAGCCGCCGAAACTGTCGATGCCGGCATGGTGGCCCGGCGGACGGCAGAGCGCGAAGGCGGACTTCGCACCGCCGGCGACGATATCGGCCGCCGTCAGCGCCGTTTGCATCGAGGACAGCGCCGCCTCCCAGGTGCCGGGCGAGATCGCCGTTTCCGCGGCGTTGCAATAGTAGCCGAGCAGGCCATCGATCTGGGTCGGGATGCGCGGCGAGGTACGGCGCACGGGGAAGGACGTGGCGATCGCCTCGCCGTTATAACCGGCCGCCTTCCACTGGTCCCAGGCCGTCTGGAGGAAGGAGAGGTAGCCGGCGTCATGCACCTTGTGCGCGGTTTCGAGACCATGGCGCTCCGGGGCGGCGATGTCGGTAAAGCCGGCATCCTTTACCGCGGCCAGAATCCATTCGGCCCGGAACGGTGCCTCGAAGGGCGGCACCAGCTCGCCGCCGTAAAGCTCGCTGCGAGCGTTCCTCAGCTTGTGGTCTTCGGAAAAGATAACGCGCATGAAAAGTCCCCATTGTCATTTGGGCGCGACGGTAGAGCATTTTTCCGGCAAGGGAAATCTCTCCCGCGGGGTAGGTTTTCGCCCAAAACGCAAATCGCCCCGGCCGATGGCAGGGGCGGATTGCGAGACGAAGGATGCATCAGGCAAGCAGGGCCTTGCGCTGGCGGCCAAGGCCGATCTGTTTGATCAGCAGGATATCGGCGACTGCTACGGCGGCGACGGCAATGAGGCCCATGCCGACCGCCGTCAAGCTGCCGTGACCGAGAACGAGCACGGCAAGGCTGCCGAGCACCCAGAGCGCATCGCCGGTGATGGCGAAACGCACCGCGGAAGGCGACGGCTGCTCCTGCCGGCCGACCGCGAGGTGAAAACCGCCCCAGAAGAGGAAGAAGACGGCGAAGGCCAGGAGAATGCCCGGCGTGGCGAGCGGGCCGACGAGGCCGCTGATCGGGCCGGAAAAGGCGAAGAGCAGACCGGCCGTGGCAAGCGAGAAGACGCCGTCGAACAGCATGATGGACTTCAAGAGATTGCGGTTTGGGGTGGCGAACATGATGGGCTCCTTTCGTTTCGATGGGCCGATCCTGCCGGTCGCGGTGCGGCAAACCAATTACGTCAGAGGTAATGGAAATCATGCCCCGTCTCATGTTGACTGCGCGGGCAACCGGCGGAGAGAGAAATGGAATTCGGCGAACACCTGAAGGAATGGCGCAGCCACCGGCGCATGAGCCAACTGGAACTGGCAAACGAGGCCGGCATCTCTTCGCGCCACCTTTCCTTCCTCGAAACCGGCCGCTCGCGTCCCTCGGAGGGCATGATCTTGCGTCTCTCCGCCGTGCTCGACATTCCCGCGCGCGATCAGGGCCTGCTGTTTTCCGCCGCCGGTTTTCGCCCGCGCTTCGGCACGGCGCCGGCCAAAAGCCTCGCCGCCGTGCCGCCCGCCGTCGCCGAGGCGATCGGCCTCATCCTCGGCCGGCACGATCCCTATCCGGGCGTCGTCTTCGATCACGAATACAATGTACTGACCGCCAACCAGGCCTTTCTCGGCCTTGCCGGCATGGCGGGCATCGCCGTCTCTCCGGGCGACAATTTCCTCGAGGCCTATCTCGGCCCGACGCCCTTGCGCTCCATCGTCGTCAACTGGGCGCAATCGGCTGCCGATCTCGTGCACCGAATCCGTGCGGAGGCCTGGCTGCAGGGGCCGCGCAGTCCGCTGCTCAAGCGCATCGAGCGGCTTGCCGCTGAGGAGGATATCAAGGCGGCACTCGAAGCGTTCCCGGAGGGCGACCGCCTGCCGATCCTGCCCATCGAGATGAAGATCGGCACGAAGCGCTTCAACTGGATCACCACGCTCACCTCCTTCGGCTCGACGCAGGATGCGCTGGTGCAGGGCGTGCTGATCGAGAGCTTCTTCCCGGCCGATGCCGAGACGCGGGCGCATTTCGAGGGCGCATGATGTCGGAAACGGACTGGGGATGCCGCCGCATCCACCCTGTCCTGCGGCGTCAAACACACTACATTTGCGCCATGAGCTTCTTTTCCGACACTGATTCGCCGACCAACCTCACCGAATATTCGGTGTCGGACCTGTCCGGCTCCATCAAGCGTACCATCGAGCAAGCCTTCGACCAGGTGCGGGTGCGCGGCGAGATATCCGGCTATCGCGGCCAGCATTCCTCGGGACATGCCTATTTCTCGCTGAAGGACGACAAGGCGCGCATCGATGCCGTCATCTGGAAAGGCAGCTTTTCGCGCCTGCGCTTCAAGCCGGAAGAGGGCATGGAGGTGATCGCCACCGGCAAGATCACCACCTTCCCCGGATCCTCGAAATACCAGATCGTCATTGAGGCGCTGGAACCGGCCGGCGCCGGCGCGCTGATGGCGCTGCTCGAAGAACGTCGCCGCAAGCTCGCCGCCGAGGGATTGTTCGACACCGAGCGCAAGAAGCCGCTGCCCTTCCTGCCAAAGGTCATCGGCGTCGTCACGTCGCCGACCGGCGCCGTCATCCGCGATATCCTGCACCGCATCGCTGACCGCTTTCCTGTTCATGTCGTCGTCTGGCCCGTCAAGGTGCAGGGCGAAGGCTCGGGACAGGAGGTGGCGGCTGCCATCGAAGGCTTCAACGCGCTCGATCCGCTCGGGCCGATCCGCATCCCGGATGTGCTGATCGTCGCGCGCGGCGGCGGCAGTCTTGAAGACCTCTGGAGTTTCAACGACGAGATCGTCGTACGCGCCGCCGCGGCCTCGAAAATCCCGCTGATCTCGGCGGTCGGCCACGAGACCGACTGGACGCTGATCGACCACGCCGCCGACCGCCGCGCACCGACACCGACGGGCGCCGCCGAAATGGCCGTGCCGGTGAAGGCCGATCTCGACGCCGAAATCGCCTCGCTTACCGCCCGCCTGCGCGGCGCGACGGCGCGGCAGATGGACAATCGCCGCCAGGGCGTTCGCGCGCTCGCCCGCGCGCTGCCCTCGCTCGACCAGCTCCTGGCGCTGCCGCGCCGCCGTTTCGACGAGGCCGCTGCCGGCCTGGGCCGCGGCCTGCACATGAACACGGTCAACAAGCGCCGCGCCTTCGAGCGTACCGCAGCGCATTTGCGCCCCGACATGCTGCTCACCCGCATCGCCGAGCGCCGCCAGCGCGTCGCCGATCGCGTGCTGCGCGCCGAGCGCATCGTCGAGCGCCGGCTCGACCAGTTGCGCGCCCGTCTCTCCGCCTTCGACGTGTCGCTGCGCGCCACGCCCGCCCGTATCAAGACGCAGACCGAGCGGTCGCGCGACAGGCTGAAGGGCCTCGTATTGCGGGCCGAAAGCGCCCTGTCCGGCGACCTCTCGCGCCGCCGCGCCCTCGTTCAGGCGCAGGACCGCGTGCTGCAATCGCTCTCCTACCGCAACGTGCTGAAGCGTGGCTATGCGCTGGTGCGCGATGAGGAGGGCGTGCCGGTGAAGGGGGCGGCGGCGCTTGGGCCCGGCCGCGCCATCGCCATCGAATTCGCTGACGGCAGTGTCGAGGCCGTCACCGGCGCGGGCACCAATCCGGGCGGCAGCGCGCCGCCGCGCAAGAAGCCGGCCAAGCCGGAGACGGAGGCGGCCAAACCGGCACCGCGCCAAGGCTCGCTGTTCTGAGGCCGCCATGCGTATTCTGCTCGTGCTCGCCCATCCCCTGGAAGACAGCTTTGCCGCCAGCACGGCCGAGACGGTGCGCCGCAAACTCACGGAGAACGGCCATACGGTCGATCTTCTCGATCTCTACCGCGAGAATTTCGACCCCCGCCTCAGCGTGTCCGAGCGCGGCCGCTATTTCGAGCCGGACTACGATCCCGCCGAAGCCGAGCCCTATATCGGCCGGCTGAAAGCGGCCGACGGGCTGGTGCTGGTCTTCCCGCAATGGTGGTTCAATTTCCCGGCCATATTGAAGGGCTTCTTCGACCGCGTCTTCGCACCCGGCGTCGCCTTCGAGAACGATCCGCAGGGCGGCCGCATCCGGCCGTTGCTCGGAAATATCCACCTGTTCTGGGCCTTCACCACGACGGGCTCGCCCTGGTGGGTCGTGAACTTCTATATGGGCAATCCCGTCAAGCGCCTTTTGAAGCGCGGCATCGCCGCCTTCTGCGCCAAGGGGCTGGATTTCAAGCTGGTCAGCCTGCACGACATGGACCGCATCGACGACACCAAGCGCCGCGCGCATCTTCTGCGCGTCGAAAAACTCGTCGACCGGATCTGAACCACGGCATCTTGAGCCCGCGCTGCCGCGCACCGCCTGCCCGGCTTCACCGCCAGCGTCTGGCTCAGCCAATGGGCGCGGTCGGCCCCGGCGGCAAAAGCGGTCAGTCCGCGCGCTGCGCCTTCCGCCGCGCGGCCGTCAGCCCTCTGAAGACGGCATGGGCAAGGTCGGCCTCGACCATGGCGGAGAGACCGGCGGCCGTGGTGCCGCGATATTCCATGAAGAGCTCGACGATATCGGCGGGGGTCTGCTCGATTTCCGCCATCTGCGTCGCGGCCCCCAAAAAAAGCTGTCGCACCGCAAGATCGGCGGTGTCGGGGTCGATGCCGGATTCGATGGCATGGCGGATCATCGCATCCGCCATCAGCGCCGGAAAGGCCGCGCCCGACCCGGTCAGCGCCGTGAAATAATCCAGCTCGTATTCGCCGCTGATGCCATGTTCACGGCCGGATGCAGCGAAGAACCGCCGGGCAAAATCCAGTTCGGACCTGCGCACATCCCGTGTCGCAAACCATGGCGTGAAGGACAGGCGCTGTTCGGCGCAGGCATTCGGCATCGCGCGGACGATACGCTGTGCACCGAACCGGTCGGAAATCTCCTCCACCGTCACGCCCGCCATGACCGAGATCACGAAGCGACCGCGAAGATCCAGCTCGAGGGCCTCGATATCGGCGGGGCGGATGGAGAGGAGAATGACGTCGGAGGCATCGAGGAGGATGGCATTGTCCGTCGTCATATATACGCCCGGCCAAGCTTCGAAGCCGGAAATATTGCCGGAACGCGAGGACAGGACGAGATCGGCAGGCTTGATGATGCGGTCGGTCAGAACCGGCCGGAGCAGAGCCCCGGCCAGCCAGCCGCCGCCGCCGATCACGCCAAGATGCGTCATGCGCGCTCGCCGGCCCACTCGCCGGCGCGCATCACGGGAACGCGGCTGCCGTCATTGCGGATACCGTCGATATCCACCTTGTCGGAGCCGATCATCCAGTCGATATGGATGAGGCTTTCATTGCCGCCCTGCGCGCGGATCTGTTCCGGCGAAAGGCTTGCGCCATCGAGGAAGCACTTGGAATAGCACTGGCCAAGCGCGATGTGGCAGGAGGCGTTTTCATCGAACAGCGTGTTGTAGAACAGGATGCCGCTCGCCGAGATCGGTGAGGAATGCGGCACCAGCGCCACTTCGCCGAGCCGGCGCGCGCCCTCGTCGGTATCCAGCACCTTGTTCAGCACGGCCTCGCCCTTCGATGCTTTCGCCTCGACGATGCGGCCGCCTTCGAAGCGCACCTGGATATCGTCGATCAGCGTGCCTTGATGCGACAGCGGCTTGGTCGAGGAGACATGGCCTTCGACGCGCAGCGCATGCGGGGTCGTGAAGACCTCTTCCGTCGGGATGTTGGGATTGCAGGTGATGCCGTTCTTCGCGGTGGAGGCGCCGCCATGCCATTCGTGGCCGTCGGCGAGGCCGACCGTCAGGTCGGTGCCCGGCCCCTTGAAGTGAAGGGCTGCGAAGCGCTCGCCGTTCAGCCAGGCCGAACGCTTGGCAAGGCCGGCATTGTGCGCGGCCCAGGCCGCGACGGGATCGGCGACATCGACGCGCGAGGCGGCGAAAATCGCATTGGCGAGCTTTTCGACCGCCACGTCTTCCGGATCGTTGGGGAAGACCTGCCTGGCCCAGGACGGGTTCGGATAGGAGACGATGTTCCAGTTGATGTCGAAATTGGCGATCTTTTCCAGCGCCGGCTTGTAGGCCATGGAATTGGCCTTATTGGCGCGGGCGACCTTGGCCGGGTCCTCGTTGGCGAGCAGCATCGGGTTGTCGCCGGCAATGGCGAGGCGCGCGGCACCATTGGCATAGGCCTTGGCCATGCCTTCGTAGAGCCAGTCCGAGGCACGGTCGAAGCTTTCGTCGGGCGCATTGTGATAGCGGGCGAGTGTGGCCTCCTCGTCGGCATAGAAGGTGCTGACGAGACCGGCACCCGCCTTGTAGGCGTATTTGGTGATGAGGCGGGCGAGCGGCAGCGCGGCAATCGGCGCCGTCATCACGAGGTCCTGCCCCTTCTGAAGCTGCAGGCCGACGCGCACGGCGACCTCGGCGAGCTTGTCGAGTTTTGCGGGATCGACGGCGGCAGCGGAATTGGCGGGATATGTCATGACAGGCCTGTCTTTCTGAAATCGATGAATGAAACTTAGTGTGCCCTGCAACAAATGAGAAGGCGCAATCAGGCGATGACGGATGCGGAAATCGCCTTCAGTGCCGCCAGGGCATCGCGCGGCGCAAGCCGCACCTGCAAGCCGCGCTGGCCGCCGTTCATATAGACGGCCTCATGGACGAGCGCCGCGTCCTCGATGGCTGTCGGCACCGGCTTCTTCTGCCCGAACGGGCTGATGCCGCCGACGACGAAGCCGGTCAGCCGCTCGGCATCGGCGGGCTTCATCATATTGGCCGATTTGCCCTTGAAGGCGCCGGCGAGCTTTTTCATGCTGACCTCGCAATCCGAGGGCACGATGACGCAGACCGGCTTGCCATCCACCTCCGCCATCAGCGTTTTCAGCACGCGCGCCGGATTCTCCCCCAGCGCCTCGGCGGCCTGGATGCCGACGCGGTCGGCGGTCGGGTCGTAGTCATAGGTATGGACGGTGAAGGAAACGCCGGCCTTGGCGAGGGCCTGGGTGGCGCGGGTGGTCTTGGACATGGGCGGGCCGTCATCGAAACGAGACTATCGGACCGCATGGGTGCCGGAGCGACGGGGCCGTGTCAATTGTCGTTACGGACCAAGCCCCTCATCCGGCTGCCGCCACCTTCGCCCCGCAAGCGGGGCGAAGGGATATGCCGCACCGTCTCATTCCGCTCGACGCCTCTATCGGGCACGTTCCCTCTCCCCGCTTGCGGGGAGAGGGTTAGGGTGAGGGGCGTCTCCCCATCAGACCCGTTCCAACGCCACCGCAATCCCTTGCCCGACGCCGATGCACATGGTCGAAAGCGAGCGTTTGCCGCCGGAAAGGTGCAATTCCAGCGCCGCCGTGCCGGTGATGCGCGCGCCGGACATGCCGAGCGGATGGCCGAGCGCAATGGCGCCGCCATTCGGGTTCACCTGCGCGGCATCGTCGGCGATGCCGAGCTCGCGCAGCGTGGCGAGGCCCTGCGAGGCGAAGGCCTCGTTGAGTTCGATTACGTCGAAATCCGAGGGTTTGAGGCCGAGGCGCACGCAGAGGCGCTGCGTGGCATAGACCGGGCCGATGCCCATGATGCGCGGCGGCACACCGGCCATGGCACCGCCGAGAATGCGGGCAATCGGCGTCAGGCCGTATTTCTTCACCGCCGCCTCGGAGGCGATGATCAGCGCGGCCGCGCCGTCATTGACACCGGACGCATTGCCCGCCGTCACCGTGCCGCCTTCCTTCTTGAAGGGCGTGCCGAGCTTGGCAAGCGCCTCCATTGTCGTCGCGCGCGGATGCTCATCCTTTTCCACGACGACAGGGTCGCCCTTGCGCTGTAAAATGGTGACGGGCGTGATTTCCTTGCCTAGACGGCCATTCGCCTGCGCCGCAGCCGCCTTGGCCTGCGAGCGCAGGGCGAAGGCATCCTGATCCTCGCGCGACACCTTGAACTCTTCGGCAACGTTCTCGCCGGTCTCCGGCATGGAATCCACGCCGTACTGCTTCTTCATCAGCGGATTGACGAAGCGCCAGCCGATGGTGGTGTCGTGGATTTCCGCGCTCCGCGAAAAGGCCGTCTCCGCCTTGGGCATGACGAAGGGCGCGCGGCTCATGCTTTCCACGCCGCCGGCAATCATCAACTCCGCCTCGCCGGCCTTGATGGCGCGGGCGGCGGCGATGACGGCATCCATGCCCGAGCCACAGAGACGGTTTATCGTCGTGCCCGACACGGAAACGGGCAGGCCGGCCAGCAGCGACGCCATGCGCGCGACGTTCCGGTTGTCCTCGCCCGCCTGGTTGGCGCAGCCATAGACCACGTCGTCGACGGCCTCCCAGTCGATACCCGTGTTGCGCGCCATCAGCGCCTTCAGCGGGATCGCGCCGAGATCGTCGGCACGCACGGACGAAAGCGAGCCGCCGAAACGGCCGATGGGCGTGCGGATATAGTCGCAGATATAGGCGTCAGGCATGGAGGTTTCCTCAGAGTTCCGGCACGGCGAGGTCGGCGACGGGGCCGTCGATATGCAGTGTCGCGCCCGTCATAGCCTGCAATTCCTCGACCGTCATGCCCGCCAGTTTTTCGCGCAGCACGAAGCGGCCGTCGGCAATATCGATCACGGCATGGCTGGTATAGATACGGGTGATGCAGCCGACGCCGGTGAGCGGAAAGGTGCAGCGCTCGACGAGCTTCGGTTCGCCGTTCTTGGTGACGTGTTCGGTGATGACCACGACCGACTTTGCGCCATGCACGAGATCCATCGCGCCCCCGACCGCCGGCACGCCCTTGGAGCCGACACGCCAATTGGCGAGATCGCCGTTCTCCGCCACCTGATAGGCGCCGAGGATCGCGACATCGAGATGGCCGCCGCGCACCATGGCGAAGCTGTCGGCATGGTGAAAGAAGGCCGAACCCGGCTTCAGCGTCACCGCCTTCTTGCCGGCATTGATCAGGTCCCAATCCTCCTCGCCCAGCGGCGGCGCTTCCCCGAAATCGAGAATGCCGTTTTCCGTATGAAAGACCGCCTCGCGACCCTCGGGCTGATAGCGCGCCACCATTTCGGGAAAGCCGATGCCGAGGTTCACATAGGCGCCGTCGGCGATGTCCTGCGCCGCGCGCCAGGCGATCTGGGCATTGGAAAGCTTGATATCGTCTCGCGTGTCGATGCTCATGCGTAGGCCACTCCTGCGCGGATCAGCGCTTCTTCCTGGCCGGGATTAGCGACTTCGATGATCTGGTCGACGAAGATGCCCGGCGTAACGACCTGTTCGGGATCGATGCCACCCGGCGGCACCAGCCTGGAGACCTGCACGATGGTCTTCGCCGCCGCCATGCACATCAGCGGGCTGAAATTGCGGGCGGCCTTGTTGTAGGTGAGGTTGCCGTGCGTATCGCCCACATGCGCCTTGATCAGCGCGAAATCGGCCTTCAGCCAGCGCTCCTGCACATACATGCGGCCATCGAAGTCCGCGACCGGCTTGCCCTCGGCGAGTTCGGTGCCGTAGCCCGTCGGCGTGTAGAAGGCGGGAATGCCAGCGCCACCGGCGCGGATGCGCTCGGCCAGCGTGCCCTGCGGCACCAGTTCCAGCGCGATTTTTCCGGCCAGATAGCTTTCGGTAAAGGCGCGCGGATCGGAAGAGCGCGGGAAGGAGCAGATCATCTTGCGCACCCGCCCCGCATCGATCATCGCCGCGATGCCGACGCGGCCGTTGCCTGCATTGTTGTTGATGATGGTGAGGTCTTTTGCTCCCGTATCGATCAGCGCGTGGATCAGCTCGATCGGCGCGCCGGAGCCGCCGAACCCCCCGATCATCACCGTCGCCCCGTCGCCGATGCCCGCTACCGCTTCCGCCAGACTTGAGATGCTCTTGTCCATGCCAATCTCCCGATGTCGGCAAGAGAGATAAATCTGAAGGGGAAAAGCGGCAATCCATTTTGTGCGCTATTTGACTTTTGTTCAATATACGCACAAAATGGATTATTCTGCTGGAGTGCGCCGCACTCTCCTCAGTCAAGCTCTGGCTTGACACGAGCAGGAGAGGAGGGAAGCGCCGCAACGTCCACAAGGAGACGGGAACAACCATGCGGGAAACGGACTTCATCGGCGGCTTCGCCAAGGGCCTCCGGGTCATCGAGGCCTTCGGCGAGACGAAGCCGCGCCTCACCATCACCGATGTCGCGAAAGAAACCGGCCTCGACCGGGCAACGGCGCGCCGGTGCCTTTTGACGCTCGCCGAACTCGGCTACGCCGCCTATGACGGCAAGTTCTTCGAGCTGACGCCGAAAATCCTGCGGCTCGGCCATGCCTATCTCTCGGTGACCCCGCTGCCGCGGCTTGTCCAGCCGTTTCTCGACCAGCTTTCCGAAACGGTCGGCCAGAGCGCATCCGCCTCTGTGCTCGATGGCGCCGATATCGTCTATGTCGCGCGGGCTGCGCAAAAGCGCGTCATGTCGATCAACCTTATGGCCGGATCCCGCCTGCCGGCTTATTGCGCCTCGATGGGCCGCGTCCTGCTCGCGGCCCTGCCCGAGGCCGAGGCCCGCGCCATCATCGAGGCCTCCGACCGCAAGGCCAACACGCCCTTCACCAAGACCGATCCGGTTGCCCTGCTGGACGAGCTTTCGACGGTCCGCAAGCAGGGTTACGCCCTGATCGACCAGGAGCTCGAGATCGGCCTGCGCTCCATCGCCGTGCCGCTGGAAAACGCCCGTGGCCGCACCGTTGCGGCACTCAATATCGGCGCGCCGGCTGCCCATGCCGCTGCGGAAGAGATGGTCGAGCGCTACCTGCCGGCGATGCGCGGGGTGCAGGCGGCGTTGCGGCCGCTGCTTGCCTGATCTTGACAGAGCGCAGGCGCGGCCCCCACCTTTTGCAGCCAACAGGAGGCCGCCATGCCCGACGACGAGAGCAAGCTCACCCGCACCAAGCGCCAATGGGCAGACCAGGGGAAATTCCTCACCGGCCGCATCGCCCGGCCGGAGACCGACCGCCTGCCGCCCGGGCAGCATTTAGTGACGAACTGGCCCGTGCTCGATCTCGGCCAGCAACCCGTCATTCGCCCGGAAAGCTGGCGGCTCGATGTGAAGGGCGGCGCGGAAAACCCTGTTTCCTTCGGCTGGACGGATTTTCTCGCCTTGCCGCAGAGCCGGAAACTGTCCGATATCCACTGCGTAACGACCTGGTCGCGCTACGATAACGACTGGGAAGGCGTTTCGACCCGCGACCTGCTCGACATCGTGATGCCGCGGCCGGAGGCGAATTTCGTGATGCTGACGAGCTATGACGGCTACACGACCAACCTGCCGCTGGCCGATTTCGCCGCCGAAGACGCCATTCTCGCCACCCATTGGGAGGGCAAGCCGATCTCCACCGAGCATGGCGGGCCGATGCGCCTCGTCGTGCCGCATCTCTATTTCTGGAAAAGCGCCAAGTGGCTGACGCGCATCGATTTCCTGCCGGGGGACCAGGCCGGTTTCTGGGAGCGCAACGGCTATCACATGCGCGGTGATCCCTGGGCGGAAGAGCGTTACTCCGACGACTGAGCCGCCAGCCGCGCCCGCTCCGCCAGCCGGAAAGCGCGCGGCGTCACCCCCGTCGCCCGCAGGAAGGCGCGAGAGAAATAGGCGGCATCGGCAAAGCCGAGGGCAAGGCCGATCTCGTGCGCCGGCGCCTCGGTGAAGACCAGCGCGCGCTTCGCCTCGTCGATCAGCTTGCGCGCGATATAGCCATGCGCCGTGAGCCCCGTCGCCGCCTTGACGACGCGGTTGAGATGCGTCGGCGAAATACCGATTTCCCGCGCATAGAACTGCGCCGGCTTCCGGCTGCGGAAATGCTGCTGGATCAGGCCGTTGAGATGCTCCATACGCCGCGCCGTCTCGGTGCCATCCGTTGGCCTATCCGGCGGATTGTCCCGGCTCCACAGCCGCGCCGCAAGCGTCAGCACCGAGATCAGATAGGCCCCCATCAGGTCCGTGCGGCCGCTCTTCCGCCCCGCCCATTCCCCGGCCAGCCGTTCCAGCGCCGCCAGCACGAAGGCACCGTCGGGATCGCCGGCATCGAGCGGCGTCACGCGCGGCGCGGCGGCAAACTGCCCGGCCTCGCCGGAAAGGCGCAGATGCGAGGCGAGCATCGTGAAGACATGGCCATCGACATCGCGGGAAAAACGAAACCCATGGCCGACGGCCGGCGGCACCGTGACGATGGCCGGCGGCGTCAGCGCCGCCGTCTCCGTGCCGAAGCGCGCATCGCCCGATCCGGCGGAAATGTACAGGATCTGGAAAAAGCTCTCGTGACGGTGCAGGCCGATCTCATAACGATGCAGGCTGCTGCGCGATGGGATCGTCTCGCAATGCAGCCAGAAATCCGGGCTGTTTCCCGTTCTTTCGCCATAGAGATCGTAGGTCGGAACGGTTTTCGTCATGGCGCTGCCTCCCGATGGCAATGTTCGTTTTGTACAAGCGGAGGATCGATCCGTCCATTGCGCAAACCCGCCGGCTTCCCGAAACTTTACGGCATGTCAGGGGAGGACATCATGCGCGTTCAGGTCGTTATCATCGGGTCGGGACCATCGGGCCTGCTGCTTGGCCAGCTGCTCGGCAAGGCCGGCATAGACACCGTCCTTCTCGACCGCTCCAGCCTCGCGCATATCCTGTCGCGGGTGCGGGCCGGCGTGCTGGAGGAGGGCACGGTGCGGCTGGCGGAAGCCGCCGGCGTCGGCGCGCGCCTCAAGGCCGAGGGCCTGCCGCATGACGGCTTTTCGCTCGCCTTCGACGGCCGCGACCACCGCATCGATCTCCTGGATCTCACAGGGGGAAAACGCGTCATGGTCTATGGCCAGACCGAACTGACCCGCGACCTGATCGAGGCGCGCGAGGCTGAAAGCCGGCTAACGATCTACGAGGCGGCGAATGTGGTGCCGCACGGTTTCGATGACCAGTCGCCTTATGTGACTTACGATAAGGACGGCGTCACGCATCGCATCGACTGCGATTTCATCGC
Source organism: Shinella sp. M31 (assembly GCF_049199205.1). Lineage (NCBI taxonomy): Bacteria > Pseudomonadati > Pseudomonadota > Alphaproteobacteria > Hyphomicrobiales > Rhizobiaceae > Shinella > Shinella sp. M31. Next base: position 135,738 of record NZ_JBLZPH010000079.1, read on the forward strand.
CGGCTGCGACGGCTTTCACGGCGCCGGCCGCAAGGCCGTGCCGGAACAGGCCATACGCACCTTCGAGAAGGTCTATCCCTTCGGCTGGCTCGGCATTCTCGCGGAGGTGCCGCCGGTCGATCGCGAACTCGTCTATGCCAACCACCCGCGCGGCTTCGCACTCTGCTCCATGCGCTCGCTCAAGCGCAGCCGCTACTACATCCAGTGCGCGCTGGACGAGAAGATCGAGGCCTGGTCGGACGAGCGTTTCTGGGACGAGCTGCGCCGCCGCCTGCCTGCCCATCATGCAGAGGCGATGGTGACGGGGCCGAGTTTCGAAAAATCCATCGCGCCGCTGCGCTCCTTCGTCGCCGAGCCCATGCGTTTCGGCAAACTGTTCCTCGTCGGTGACGCCGCCCATATCGTGCCGCCGACCGGCGCCAAGGGCCTGAACCTCGCGGCCAGCGACGTCCATTACCTTTCAAGCGGCCTCATCGAGCATTACCAAGACCGCTCGAATGCCGGCATCGACGCCTATTCGCAAAAGGCGCTCGCCCGCGTCTGGAAGGCCGTGCGCTTTTCCTGGTGGATGACGAGCATGCTGCACCGTTTCCCCGGCACAGGCGCCTTCGACCAGAAGATCCAGGAAGCCGAACTCGACTATCTCACCCATTCCCGCGCTGCCGAAACGGTGCTGGCGGAAAATTATGTCGGCCTGCCCTATTGAGCGGCGGCCTGCCGGTAGATTTCCACCGCCGCCCGCACCAGCGCCGCATTGTCTTTGGCCACCGTGCCATCCGGCAGCAACCGCCCGTCCTCAAGGCCGACGCGCGTCGACCAGCGCCGGCCCGCCGCCATCCGGGCAAAATGCCAGACGGTCTCGTCAATGCCATGCAAATGAATCGGCCGGCGTAGACCCGCTTTTTCGAGAACGGCATGAATGCCCTCCGCAGCCGCCGTCGCCTCGCCGAAATCCTGCTCGCCGATTTCGATAAGGATACGCAGGGGCGGTCGCTCCAGCGTGAGGCCGACAAGGTGCTCCGCATCGGCAATAGAGGCAAGCCCCGCCTCGATGCCCACGCCGCGCGCCGAGAGGGCTTGCATGACGGCAGGCGCAGCGGGTTCCGACAGGTTGACCGATGCGTAGTCCGGCAGGTCTCGCCACGCAGCGATAGCCGAAAGCGTGCGCACATCGCTCCTCTCGATCCAGTCTCCGGTCGAAACGCCGACCAGCGTTCCCGGCACCGCAGCGCGCACCAGCCGCATCGTTTCGTCCATGACCTCAGCCGAAAGGCTCTCGCGCCCATCCGGGCCACGCGTATGCAGGTGGATTTCGCCCGCACCGGCGAGAATGCAGGCAAGGCAATCCGCCGCCATCGCCTGCGGCGTCAGCGGCAAGGTCGGATGAAAGGCCGCGTCGCGCGCGCCGTTGATGCAGGCCTGAACGATCATCCCGCGTTCTCCTCATGCGATTGAGACCGCGAGGCTGACATGATGGGCAGCCGGACGCAACCGCCGTCAGGCCCGCGGCGCCACCACGCCCGCCACCTCGCGGATCGTCTGCATGAGAATGGCGAGCGGCAGGGAGGGGGCGATCTCCGCCCGCATGGTGAGGCCGACGGCGCCCTTTGTCTCGCTCGTCTCGATCGGCAAGGCCGAAAGCACGCCCTCGGCGATATCGCCCGCCACCACGCCCTCGGAGATGATCCAGACCGCATCGCTGTCGCGCACGAAGGCGCGGCCGAAGGCGTCGGAGACGGTCTCGATCGGGTTCGCCACATCGGCAATGCCGTTGGCGATCAGGAACCGCTCGACGAAGGGCCGGATGATCGAGCCCTCCGTCGGCATCAGCACCGGATAGGCATCGAGCCCGGCAAAGCCCGCCCCGCTGGAGAGCAGCGGATGCCCCGCCCGCACGCAGAAAACCACCTTTTCCGAATAGAGGTGCTCGAAGGAAAAGCCGGTCATCTGCTCGGGCGCCGCCAGCCGCCCGACAACGAGATCGAGATCGCCGAGGCGCAATTGCTCCAGCAGCACCGCATTCTCGCCCGTGACGATCTTGATCCGCGCCCCGGTCTCTTCCGCGAGAAAGAGCCGCATCGCCTTGGGCATGATGCGCGTCGACACCGTCGGCAGCGCCCCGATGCGCACCGGCGGCGCTTCGCCCGCGCGCGCCTGCGAGACTGAATCGAGCCCGCGCCGCAGCGCCGCGAGCGCCGCCCCGGCATGGCGCAAAAATACCTCGCCCATGCGGGTGATGCGGATGCCACGCCCGTCTCGCTCGAAAACGGTGACACCTAGAACCTCTTCCAGTTCGCGGATGGTTTTCGTCACCGCCGGCTGGCTGACATGAAGCAGGCCGGCCGCCTTCATCACGCTCTTCTGTCGCGCCACCTCGACAAAGGTCTGGAGATGGCGGACCTTGATGCGGCTGTCGATCACGCTTTTCATAACCTATCCGTTATCAGAACGGCCGAAAATATCATTTTACCGAACCGGATTGAAGGATCAATCTGCGGCAACGGGAGGAGAAGGACGTGCAATTCGCAACCGTCAACGACGTGATCCTGCATCACCAGCTGATCGGCGGGCCGGCCGGCAAGCCGGTCATCGTCTTCATCAATTCGCTCGGCACCGATTTCCGCATCTGGCGCGACGTGGTGGTGCGCCTTGCCGGCGATTTCCCGATCATCACCTATGACAAGCGCGGCCATGGTCTCTCCGATCTCGGCCAGGTGCCCTATTCGATCGACGACCACGTGCTCGACCTCGCCGCCCTGCTCGACCGGCTGAACGTCCGCGACGCCATCATCTGCGGCCTCTCCGTCGGCGGCATGATCGCCCAGGGGCTGGAGGCCAAGCGGCCGGATCTCGTGAAGGGCCTCGTTCTCTGCGACACCGCCCACAAGATCGGCACGGCCGAGATGTGGAACGCCCGCATCGAAAGCGTCGAGACGAAGGGCATCGAGAGCCTGGCCGACGGCATCATGGAACGCTGGTTCACGCCGGCCTTCCGCCGCCCGGAAAACGCCGCCTATCACGGCTACCGCAATATGCTGACGCGCCAGTCCGCCGTCGGCTACGCAGCCACCTGTACCGCACTGCGCGATGCCGACCTCACGGAATCCACGAAGCGCATCGCCGTGCCCACGCTCTGCGTCGTTGGCGACCAGGACGGCTCGACGCCGCCGGATGTCGTGCTCTCCATGGCCAAACTCATCCACGGCGCGCGCTACGAGGTCATCAAGGATGCCGGGCATATTCCCTGCGTCGAGCAGCCGGAGATGCTGACCGAGATGATCCGCGCCTTCATCGACACCCTTCCCGCCGGAGGAAAGCTGCATGCCTGAACCGCAATCCGAGCGCTACCGGCAGGGCATGGCGACACGCCGCGCCGTGCTGGGCGACGCCCATGTCGACCGAGCCAGCGCCGCTGCCACGCCCTTCGACCAGCCCTTCCAGGCGCTGATCACCGAAAGCGCCTGGGGCACCGTCTGGTCGCGCCCCGGCTGGACGAAGCGCGAGCGCTCCATGGTGACGATCGCGCTGCTCGCCGCGCTTGGTCATGACGAGGAGGTGGCGATGCATGTGCGCGCTACCGCCAATACCGGCGCGACCCGCGAGGATATCGGCGAGGCGCTGCTGCATGTGGCCATCTATGCCGGCGTGCCCGCCGCCAACCGGGCGATCCGCGTAGCCAAGCAGGTCTTTGCGGATATGGATGCGGAACAGGCGACCTGAGGCGACGATGAGCGATCACCCCAACCGAGAACCCGAAACCGGCGCCTTCTTCTCGCGCGACCGCCTCTGGCACCCGCCGGGCCTCACCCCCGGCTACAAGACCTCCGTGCTGCGCTCACCGCAGAAGGCCCTGCTGTCACTCGACGGTACGATCTCGGAAATCACCGGCCCGGTGTTCGGCCACTCGATTTTGGGCGAACTCGACAACGACCTGATCCACAATTTCGCAAAACCGGGCGAAAGCGCCATCGGCGAGCGCATCATCGTCCATGGCCGCGTGCTGGACGAGCGGGCGCGACCGGTGCCCGGCGCGCTGCTCGAATTCTGGCAGGCCAATGCCGGCGGGCGCTATCGCCACAAGAAGGAAAGCTACCTCGCGCCGCTCGACCCGAATTTCGGCGGCTGCGGCCGCACCATCACCGACCAAGACGGCTGCTACGCCTTCCGCACCGTCAAGCCCGGCCCCTATCCCTGGCCGAACGGCGTCAACGACTGGCGCCCGGCACATATCCATTTCTCCGTCTTCGGCCATGGCTTTGCCCAACGGCTGATCACGCAGATGTATTTCGAGGGCGACCCGATGATCTGGAAGTGTCCCATCGTCCAGACGATCCCGGACAAGGCGGCCGTCGAGCAGCTGGTCGCCGCGCTCGATTGGGGCAACACGATCCCCATGGATGCGCGCGCCTATAAGTTCGACATCGTGCTGCGCGGCCGCCGCTCGACTTTGTTCGAAAACCGCATGGAGGGCAATTGATGGTCCAGTCCCTCGGATACCTCAAGGAAAGCGCCTCGCAGACGGCAGGTCCTTACGTCCATATCGGCCTGACGCCCAACCATGCCGATATCCGCGGCGTCTACGACGCCGACCTCGGCGCCACGATGGTCAACGACAAAACGCTCGGCCGCCGCATCACCATCACCGGCCGCGTGCTCGACGGCACCGGCACGCCGCTGAAGGACGCGCTCCTCGAAATCTGGCAGGCCGACGCCGCCGGCCTCTACAACAGCCCGTCCGAACTGCGCGGCAGCGCCGATCCCAACTTCACCGGCTGGGGCCGATGCGCCACCGACGGAGTGACCGGCGAATACCGTTTCGACACGATCAAACCCGGCCGCGTCCCCTTCCGCGACGGCCGCCCGATGGCGCCGCACATTTCGCTTTGGATCGTCGCCCGCGGCATCAATCTCGGCCTCAACACGCGCCTCTATTTCGCCGACGAGGAAGCGGCCAACGCCGAAGACCCGGTGCTTGCCCGCATCGAACACCGCGTGCGCGTGCCCACCCTCATCGCCGCGGGTGAAGGCGACCACTATCGTTTCGACATTCATCTGCAGGGCGAGAGGGAGACGGTGTTCTTCGATATTTAGCCGCCTTTCGGCGGCAGGCTCTAGTGAGAGTCATGCCTTGGTCTGGGTCATCGGGGCAGCTGCAAACAAAAAAGGCCCTCCTTGCGGAGGGCCTTTCTCATTGGGAGGATCGTACAGGCTTAGACCTTGTAGGTCTGTACCGCGCCCGGCAGCTTGCTCCATTCGGCATACCAGGTGTCGAACAGCTTGAGCTGGCTTTCGACATAGCCGCGCTGGCTGTCGGTGAGCGCGTCGGTTTCGTTGAAGTGCAGCGCGTATTCCTTGTCGCCCTTCAGAACCATCATGTGCTTGAAGTAGAGAACGAGGTCCGGGCCTTCGTCGAAGGAGGAGAGAACGGCGAGCGCCGATTCCAGCTCCAGCGCGCGGGCGCGGGCGTCCGGGTCGCCCTTGGCGGCAGCCTGGGCGAGCGCGCACATGTGCAGCACTTCCTTCGGCAGCACGCAGCCGATGCCGGTGATCGCGCCGACGGCGCCGCAATCGACGAAGCCGGTGAAGACGCAGGTGTCGACGCCGATCATCAGCGAGACGTCATCGTCGCGGCTGGTGATGTTTTCGGCCGCATAGCGCATGTCCGCAGCGCCGCCGAATTCCTTGAAGCCGACGAGGTTCTTGTGGTCTTCGCGCAGCGCGAAGAACAGGTCGGCGCGGGTGGCGAAGCCGTAATAGGGGCTGTTGTAGATGACGGCCGGAAGATCCGGGGCGGCCGAGAGGATCGCCTTGAAGTGGTTCTTCTGGGCGGCAACGACGGAGCCGCGGGACAGCACGCGCGGGATGACCATGAGGCCCTGCGCGCCGACCTTCTGGGCGTGCGCGGCATGTGCCACGGCCGAAGCGGTGTTGACGGCGCCGGTGCCGACGATGACCGGAATGCCGGCCTTGACGAGGCGTTCGACGCCTTCCATGCGCTGCTCGTCCGTCAGGAGCGGCCAGTCACCCATGGAGCCGCAATAGACGACGGCGGACATGCCCTTGGCGATGAGTTCCTTACCCTTGCGCACCAGCTGGTCGAAATCCGGCGAGCGGTCGTCCTTGCAGGGCGTCATCAGGGCGGGAATGACACCGGAAAAAATCTTGGCCTTCATGTCGATCTCCTTTGGCGGTTCATCGGGTGGTCAGCCGGCACGATGCCTCAGGCCTCCCCCTCTCTGATTGTGGGTATAGCATCTTGCATTTTATTTGTCGACAAGAAAAATACAACGATGAACGCGTTGAATTTAAAGCGCGATGTCGAGCCTGTCGTTGCGGCTGAACAGCTTCTGCACCTGGGCGACGATCGCCTCCGCATGGGCCTTGCCGAGCCGGTCGGCCTCCTCGATATCACGCGCCTCGATGGCCGCGATGATGGCGGCATGCTCATCGACGAAGCGCTGCGGGAAGTGCTCTTCATAGGACTGGTAATAGAGCTGCAGGATGCGGCGCCCCTCATCGAGCAGCCGGCGGAACAGGCTGGTGAAATAGGGATTGCGTCCGGCCTCGGCGATGGCCGCATGGAAAGCAGCGTTGGTGGCGATCATCGTCAGATGGTCGCGCGCTTTGAGCGCGGCGGCATAGTCCTCGTGAAAGCCCCTGATGACAGCGATGTCCTCCGGCCGGTGGCTTTGCGCCGCAAGCCGCGTCGTCACACGGTACATCAGCACCAGCGCGTCGAAGAAGGTGTGCAGGTTCATGAAATCGATGTTCGACACCATGGTCGAGCGGTTCGGCAGCGTCTCGATCAACCCTTCGCCGGCGAGCCGCACCAAAGCCTCGCGGATCGGCGTGCGCGACATCTTGAAACGCTCGGCCAGCTGCACTTCGTCGATCGGGCTGCCGGGCGCGATCTTCAGGTCGAGAATCTCGTCGCGCAGCAGGTCGTAGACCATTTTGACGCCGGAGCCGCGTTTGCGCTCGGGAAGGGAATCGGTGTCGGTCATGAAAAATCCTCTTGTCGACAAAAGAAATACAATTCTCTGCCCGCGCTATCAATCGTTTTAAGAGGGCCTTTTGCCGAAAGCGTCGTCAAGTCTCCCCAAGGCGAGATTTCCGCAATTCCGGCACTTTGGCAGGCAGAAAACGAAAAGGGCGGGAAAATCCCGCCCAGCATTCCGGCAAAAATCCTCGGAACGATCAGCCGCGTTGTTCGCGCAAAAACGTCATCAGCGAACGGCCCGCGTCGAGGATGTGGTCGCGCGTCAGCCGAGAGGCGAGGTCGGCATCGCCCTTCTCGCAGGCGATAAGGATCGCCTCGTGCTCGCGGCCGGCGCGCGGCACGCCGTTGGTGAAGGTCAGCTGCGCACGCAGATAACGGTCGATGCGGTCGAGCGAGGACTGCACGTTCTGCAGATAATAGGGGCGGCCGGAGGCCTCGTAGAGGGTCGTGTGGAACTGGCGGTTGATCTCGCCCCAGCGGTGCGGATCTGTCTCCCGGTCGAAGGCATCGCAATAGCCGCGCGCCTTTTCCAGCGTCGCGCGGTCGAGATTGGGCACGGCAAGGCGCATGACCTCCGCCTCGATCAGCGCGCGGAACTCGAAGATCTCGTCGATCTCCTCGATGGACAGGCCGGCAACGACCGCGCCCTTGTAGCGCTGGGTGGTGATGAGGCCGTGCTGTTCCAGTCGCGACAGCGCCTCGCGCACGGGGATGCGGCTGGTGTTGAACATCTGCGCGATCTCTTCCTGGCGCAGATTGTCGCCCACGGCGATCTTGCCCTCGATGATCGCCTTGCGCAGCGCCTCATAGACGAGGTCGGCCGCCGACGCGGCCTGCCTGACATCGACGGCAGCAAATTTCATCCCGTTCAACCCCTGAAAATCGCGCCTATGGTCATAAGGTGAAACCGGAGGCGGAGCAACAAACGACACTTCGATAATGAATATTGTATATTGGATCCAATATTTCTATAAAGGGTCATCCGCGTCGATCCGCATCCGGCATCGCCGCGAAAATGGGACATCGGAGAGAGCCATGCGCAGCAGCAAGGTCATTCACATCGTTTCCTGCCACGCCGAAGGCGAGGTGGGCGACGTCATCGTCGGCGGCGTTGCGCCTCCGCCGGGCGCGACGCTCTGGGAGCAGCGCAACTTCATCGCCCAGGACAAGGCACTGCGCAACTTCGTGCTGAACGAACCGCGCGGCGGCGTCTTCCGCCACATCAACCTGCTGGTGCCGCCGAAGGACCCGCGCGCCACCATGGGCTTCATCATCATGGAGCCCGAGGATACACCGCCGATGTCCGGCTCCAACTCGATCTGCGTTTCCACCGTGCTGCTCGACAGCGGCATCGTGCCGATGGTCGAGCCGGAAACCCACATGGTGCTGGAAGCGCCGGGCGGGCTGGTCAATGTCGTGGCGACGTGCCGCAAGGGCAAGGCCGAGCGCATCACCGTCACCAACGTGCCCTCCTTCGCCGACAAGCTGGATGTGAAGCTGGAAGTGGAGGGCCTGGGCACGCTCACCGTCGACACCGCCTATGGCGGCGACAGTTTTGTGTTTGCCGACGCCCGTGCTCTTGGTTTCTCGGTCACACCGGACGAGGCGCGGGAACTCGCCGAAACCGGCATCCGCATCACCAAGGCGGCCAACGAACAGCTCGGCTTCACCCATCCGGAAAACGCGGAATGGAACCACATCTCCTTCTGCCAGCTCACTTTGCCGGTCGAGGAGCGCGATGGCGCGCTGCATGGCCGCAACACCGTGGTCATCCAGCCAGCCAAGCTCGACCGCTCGCCCACCGGCACCGGCTGCTCCGCCCGCATGGCCGTGCTGCATGCTAAGGGCGAGATCAAGATCGGCCAGTCCTTCTCCGGCTATTCGATCCTCGATTCGCGCTTCGATTGCCGTATCCTCAGCGAAACCACGGTCGGCGGCCGCCCGGCCATCGTGCCGGAAATCTCCGGCCGCGCCTGGATCACCGGCACCAGCCAGGTGATGCTGGATCCCGACGATCCGTGGCCGGCCGGCTATCGCCTCGCCGATACCTGGCCGCGCAAGCAGTAATCCTCTTCTGCCCGGTGCAGGCCAAGTGCCGGGCAGAATGTCTTTGACGATCCCGCCAGTGTCCGATAATCATAAAGTCATCTGATGACTTTATGATTATGCCCATGCACGCCCTCAGCAAAACCAATCTCGCCGATACCGCCGTGGAGGCGATCCGCACGGAAATTATCGCCCGCCGCTGGGCGATCGGCGAAAAGCTGCCGAACGAGGCGGCCTTGTCTTCCATGCTGTCGGTCAGCCGCGGCACGGTGCGCGAAGCGGTGCGCGTGCTTGCCTCACAGGGTTATCTCGAGACGCGGCAGGGCTCCGGCACGTATGTGCTCTCGACGGCCGATACCGCGCATCCGCTCACCATGGCCCGCCGCGCCGGCCTGCGCGACCAGTTCGAGGCGCGGCTGGCGCTCGATGTCGAAGCCGCCCGTCTTGCCGCCTTGCGCCAGACGCCCGCCGTGGTGGCCGGGCTTAGAATGCTGTTGTCCGAGCGTGGCCATTCCGAAGACCGGGATCGGGCGACCTTTATTGCCCGCGATTTTGCCTTCCACCAGGCCGTCATCGCCGCGTCGAACAATGCGGTGCTGATCGGCATGTACGATTTCTTCTCCACGGTGATCGCCGAAACCATCGCGGCCACCCTCGAAGACGACCTTCCCGAACCTGACATGGCCGCGCATGCCGCCATCGTCGATGCCATCGAAAGCGGCGATCCCGACAAAGCGGACGCCGCCGTCCGCCGCTTCATGGCCCCCGTCCTCACTGCCCTCGATAAGCTGCTTCTGTCATGACCCTCCCAAACGATTCCGGCGCCATCGATCTGATCGACGCCGAAGCCGACAGCGTGCCGGCACCCGAGCCGCACCGGCCGAAAAGCACGGCGGCGCGCGTCCTGCTCGGTGCCAGCCTCGTGCTCATCGCCTTCAATCTGCGTCCGGTCTTCTCCAGCGCCTCGGCCCTGCTGCCGGAAATCCGCGATGTGCTCGGCCTTTCGCCCACCGGCGCCAGCCTGCTGACGACGCTGCCCGTCGTTTGCCTCGGCCTGTTCTCGCCGCTTGCGCCGAAACTTGCTCAGCGCATCGGCACGGAGCGCACGCTTCTCGCCGTCATTCTGCTGGTAGCGCTCGGCACGGCTTTGCGCGGCCTGTCGTCCATTCCCCTGCTGTTTTTTGGCACCGCGCTGGCAGGCGGTGCGATCGCCGTCGGCAATGTGCTGCTACCCGGTCTCGTCAAACGCGATTTCGCCGATCGGGCGGCGTTGATGACCGGCTGCTACACCATGGCGCTTTGCGCCGGCGCGGCCGGTGCCGCCGGCCTGACGCTGCCCATCGAGTATGCACTCGGCGGTTCGCTGGACGGCGCTCTGGCGGCTTGGTCGCTGCCCGCTTTGCTGGTGGCGCTGCTCTGGCTGCCGCAGGTGCTGGCCACCCGCACGCAGGCCAAGCGCGCCGGTTTTCGCGTCGAGGGGCTGTGGCGTGACCGGCTGGCATGGCAGGTGACGCTGTTCATGGGTCTGCAATCGGCGCTCGCCTATTGTGTCTTCGGATGGCTGGTGCCGATCCTGCGCGATCGCGGATTGGATGGCGTCACCGCCGGCGCGATCGTTTCCATGTCCGTCATGGTGCAGGCCGCGTCCTGTCTCGTCGCGCCCCATCTCGCCGTGCGGGACAAGGACCAGCGGCTCATCAACGTTACGCTCTGTGGTTTCGCGGTGGTGGCACTGCTGGGCCTGCTGTTTGCGCCGCTCTGGTCGGTCTGGATCTGGGCGGTGCTGCAAGGCATCGGGCAGGGCGGACTGATCGCGGTCGCCATGACCCTCATCGTGCTGCGCACGCGCGATCCGCATGTCGCCGCGCATCTTTCCGGCATGGCGCAATGCGTCGGCTATCTCTTGGCCGCTATCGGCCCGCTGGTCGTCGGCCTCATCAGGGGGTGGACGGGTAGCTTCGCCTGGAGCGCGGTGCTCTTCGTGCTGCTTGGCCTCGGCGCCGGCATCAACGGCTGGTTTGCCGGCCGCGCGCTCTATGTCAAGGCGCGCACGGTGGAGACCTGAGGCCTGATGATACCGGCCTCGGTGAGGATTATATCCATCGGAATGTCGTGCGGCTGCGGATAGATGGTCGCAATGCGCGATCCGCTATAGCCGATGCCGATGACGCGCGGCTTCCCGGCCATCGCCGCCAGCGTCCTGTCGAAGAAACCGCCGCCATAGCCGAGCCGGTAGCAGGAAGCGTCGAAGCCGACGACGGGGGCGATGACGATATCCGGTTTGCAGGGTCTCGCTTCCGCAGGAATGGGGATGTTCCAGACGCCGCGCGAAAGCGCCTCGCCCGTCTGCCACAGGTGGAATTCCAGCGGCCGCCCCTTTTCCACGACGACGGGCAGGGCCGTCAGCCCCCCGCGCTTGGATACTTCGTGTAGAAAGGGCCGGAAATCCGGCTCGCCGCGAAACGGCCAGTAGGCGCTAACGATGCGGCCGGTCACATCGCCGATCTCGTCTAGCACATGGGCCGCGATCACCTCGTCATGGGCAAGACGCGTCGCGGCCGGCAGGGCGAGCCGCTTGGCGATCAATCGCTCCCGCTCGGCCTTGCGCCAGCGGTTAACATCCGTCCAGGCTTGCCCGTCGAGCGGCCCCGGCAGGCCGGCATAGGCGGGGTCGATCTCGTGCAGGAAGCAGGCCGGCGAGGCGAAAATCGCGGGTCTGTCGTCATCTGCCATCGCATCCTCCTCCTCGCAGATATCCGGTCTGGAACATCCGGGCGGCAGGATGAAGCGTGGTCAGTACACTGACAAATCAATTCTCGCGACGGACGGCCTAGCTGTCTTTCAGCAGCACAGCCAGCATGCCCTGCTTGACTTTGCCGCCAGCCTCGTCCCATCATGGGGCATGACGACGATGCCTTCCCTTGCCCGGTTTCTGAAACGGCTGTTTCCTCTCGCAGGACACTAGCCCCTCGGCTTGGTCGCGTCGCGCCCCGGCCGTGGGGGCATAGCGGTTTCGTCCAGCACGTCACCGCGCCAGAAAAGCGCGACATCCATTTCCCAGGTTCCGAATTTCCGCGTGCCCTTGAGGGCCGCGTGACCCCGTGCGCGAGGTTTCCATGACTGCCAAGACCAAGAGCGGCCGCCGGCCGGCCATCACCATCGCCCGTTCCGAACACGAGCGCCTGTCGAACCTGGCCGACCGGCTGGTCGAGCGCGATCCGCACGCCGCCGAACAGCTCGCCGTCGAGCTCGACCGCGCGAAGATCGTCGATGACGCCCGCGTGGCGCCTGGCATCCTGCGGATGGGCTCTTTCGCCGAATTCCGCATCGACGACGAGGCGCCGCAGAGTGCCGAACTCGTCTTCCCCGGCGATGCCGATATTTCCCGCCAGCGCATCTCGGTGCTGACGCCGGTCGGCGCGGCCCTGCTCGGTCTTTCCGCCGGCCAGTCGATCGACTGGGCGGGGCGTGACGGGCGTGTGCGGCGGCTCAGCGTGATCGCCGTGCATGCGGCCCCCGAAGCCGCCCAGGCCTCCTGACGGTTACGCGTGCCATGAAGTTCCTGTCCTTTTCCCTCGCCGGGCGCATCGGAGGCTGCCTCGTCGCAGGATCGTGACCCCCTGTGCCGCATCCGCGGCCAGGGGGCTTCTCCACCAAGGTTTCACATGGAGAATGACGATGGGACAGAATCCCGCCTTGTTGACGCTACGCGACGGCTATGTGCTGGAAAAGATGGCGGCCGACACCCCGCCGCTGACGGAGGAATGGCGCACACTCCTCCGCCGCAAGCTCTCGGGCCACCGCCTGGTGCTTGAAGGCAGCATCCCGGCCGATCTCGCGATGATCGATGCCCGCGTGACCTTCCGCTGTGCGAGCGGCCTCACCGATGTCAGGACGCTCTGCCTGCCCGGCACCTATGTAGCCGGCGGCGCCTTCATGCCGGTCACGACCTTCTATGGCCTTGCTCTGCTCGGCCTGCGCGAGGGCCAGTCCATGGCCTTCGACCGGCCGGAGGGACGGCGCGACTGGGTCGTGCTGGAAAAGGTGCTCTACCAGCCGACATCCGCTCAGCCTGCCCCGGAGGCGCGCCCGCGCATCCGCCTCGTGGCCGGCGGTCGCTTCGGTCAGGCCTTCGTCGCCGCCAACGAAAACGGCCCCGGAGAGGGTCCGGGACCGTCTGCTGCCTAGGGATCGGTAGGCGCGTCAGATGACGCCCTGCGCCCGCATGGATTCGGCCACGCGGATGAAGCCGGCAATGTTGGCGCCGAGCACGTAATTGCCCTTGGCGCCATATTCCTCGGCGGTCTCGGCGCATCGGTCGTGAATGCCCTGCATGATCTGGCCGAGGCGCTCGCGGGCGGTCTCGAAGCTCCAGCTGTCGCGGCTGGCATTCTGCTGCATCTCGAGCGCCGAGGTGGCGACGCCGCCGGCATTGGCCGCCTTGCCGGGGCCGAACAGCACGCCGCCCTCCTGGAAGGCGCGCACGGCTTCCGGCGTCGAGGGCATGTTGGCGCCCTCGGCGACGGCGATGACGCCGTTCCTGATCAACGACTTGGCGTCCTTGCCGGTCAGCTCATTCTGCGTGGCGCAGGGAAGCGCGACATCGCAAGGCACATCCCAAATCGAGCCTTTGCCGGACGCGATGAAATGCGCGTCCTTCTTCGTCAGAACATATTGCGACAGGCGCTCGCGGCGCACTTCCTTGATCTCCTTGACGAGATCGAGGTCGATGCCCGCCTCGTCGAGGATATAGCCGGAGCTATCCGAGCAGGCGATGACCTTGGCGCCGTAGGCAATGGCCTGTTCCATGGCGTAGATCGCGACATTGCCGGAGCCCGATACGGTGACCTTCTTGCCCTCGAAGCCGGTGCCGCGGCTCTCCAGCATGGCGCGGGTGAAGTAGACGGCGCCGTAGCCGGTCGCTTCCTTGCGCACCAGCGAGCCGCCATAGCTCAGGCCCTTGCCGGTGAAGACGCCGGCCTCGAAGCGATTGGTGAGGCGCTTGTACTGGCCGAACATCCAGCCGATCTCGCGGCCGCTGACGCCGATATCACCGGCCGGTACGTCGGTATATTCACCGAGATGGCGGTAGAGTTCCGTCATGAAAGACTGGCAGAAGCGCATGATCTCGCCTTCCGAGCGACCCTTCGGATCGAAGTCCGAGCCGCCCTTGCCGCCGCCGATCGGCAGGCCGGTCAGCGCGTTCTTGAAGATCTGCTCGAAGCCGAGGAACTTGATGATGCCGAGATTGACCGAGGGGTGGAAGCGCAGGCCGCCCTTGTAAGGTCCGAGCGCCGAATTGAACTGCACGCGAAAGCCGCGGTTGATCTGGACTTGGCCCTTGTCGTCGACCCAGGGCACGCGGAAGATGATCTGGCGTTCCGGCTCGCAAATGCGCTCGATCAGCGCATCCTTCAGGTAGTCGGGGTGTTTGGAGACGACGAGGCCGAGGCTTTCAAGCACTTCTCGGGCCGCCTGGTGGAATTCCGGCTCGGCGGGGTTGCGTTGCAGCACCTGGGCCAGGATGGGTTCAAGCTTCTCGTCGACAGTCGCCATGACGGCACTCCTTTCGTCTTTCTCTGAAAAATCACTGGAAGGGGGCTGCCGGCTTCACACCGATCAGCCCGCGGCAACACTGCTTTTGCATGGGGGTCAGATTCCTTGTCCGTGCCCGCCCATCACGCCCGTCGGGCCGGTCTGGGAGAGGCTTTTGGCGAGCGTCGCCAGAAGATCGGTCTGCGAGATGATGCCGACGACGCGGTTGTCGTCGTCGGTGACGACGACAGCATGGGTCGCGCCATCGGTGAGATGCGGCAGGAGACCGATGGCGGGGTCGCCTGAACTGGCGGTCCTGGCCTGCGAGATCGGAAGCGGCGAGACAGGCGCCATGGCGGCCAGCTCGCGCAGGCCCACGGTTCCGAGAAGTCGGCCCTCGGCATCGACGACCGGCAGGGTGCGGATGTCGTGATCGAGCAGCCGGCTGCGCGCCTCCTCGGCGCTTACATCCGCCGTTACCGTCACCACGTCGCGCGACATGATGTCGGCGCAGACGAGATCGCCGCGCTGGCGCATCAACGCCTGCAACTCGACCTGCCGCAGCAGAACGTCGAGGTCGGCGCGGCTGATGTCGAGCGTCTCGTTGAAGCTCGCGACGGCGGCGTCGATGTCTTCGGTGTTGAAGCCGACGCGGAAGGCGGCCGGCGGATCGGCGGTCTTGTGCGTGTTGACGGGGGCGACCGCCTGCTTGTGCGGATATTGCCGGCCGGAGAAGCGGTGGAAGGCGATGCCCAGCAGGACGAGCAGCAACGAATTGACGCCGACCGGCACGATCGGGAACCAGAAACCGGCGCGCGCGACCGCTGCCCCGCCGATGACCGCCGTCAGCGCCGCCGCCCCGCCCGGTGGATGCAGCGAGCGGGTGAGCGACATGGCAAGAATGGCAAGCGCAACGGCAAGGCCGATGGCGATGGCGGGATCGCGCACCAGGGTGGCGACGGTGACGCCGACAAAGGCGGAGATCACGTTGCCGCCGACGATCGACCAGGGCTGCGCCAGCGGGCTGGCCGGCACAGCGAAGAGCAGCACGGCGGAAGCACCGACCGGCGCCACGATCAGCGGCAGATGCGGGTCGTGACCCATGAAGACGCTTGTAACGAGGCCGGTGAGGCCGATGCCGATCAGCGCGCCGAGGCAGCCGATCAGGCGTTCCTTCAACGTTGCGCCGGCAAGAATAGGAGAGAAGAGCCGGAATTTGGACAGGATGCCCGATTTGTGGGCATCGTGTTGAGGTGGGGCCACGATGATCCTGATCTATGAAAGGCAGATGACTATTTTTCAGGCTTATCCGCCCTTCGCGCCGTCAACGCAAGCGTTTCCGGGGAAGATTCTGTTTTGCCGGAGGAGAAGGAAGCAGCGCCGTTTCGGCAACAAAAAAGCCCGGCTGAGCCGGGCTTTTTGAGAACGCTCCTGGTAAGGAAGCGGGGAATTTGGTGCCCAGAAGAGGACTCGAACCTCCACACCCTTTCGAGTACCAGCACCTGAAGCTGGCGCGTCTACCAATTCCGCCATCTGGGCGACGGAGAGCGATGTAGAAGGACCGCCCGCCGGTGTCAACAGGCTTTTTGAAGTTTTTGCAACGGCTTGGCAAAAAGCTTGTTTATCGGCTTTGGGCCCAGTCGCGGATGCGCTGGAGTCCCGCGACGAGAAGCATGACGGCGGCGGCTTCGTCGGCGGCTTCCACATAGCAGCGCATTTCCGGCGCATTGCCGGAGGGGCGCAAGTGGATGACGCTCCTGTCCTCCAGCGTGATGCGCAGCCCGTCGATGTCGCTGACTTTTTGCGGCACGCCGATCGGCGCGAGGAAGGCGGCGAGCGGCCCGGCACCCGAACGCAGCTCCGCCATCAGGGCGGCACTCGTCTCGACGGGGAAGTTTTCCAGCCGGTCGCTGGCGGCGGCGGGCAGGGCAAAGCCGGCCGCGATAAGGGAGAGCGGCTTTTCTTCGGCTGCCGCTAGCGACAGCACGGCCAGGATAGGCATCAGGCTGTCGCGGGTCGGCAGCGGCGCCAGATCATGACCGTTCACGCGGAAGGGCGTTGCCGTCAGCGTTCCGCCATTTGCCTCGAAACCGGCAACCGCCTGTTCGCCGGCTCCTACGGCTTCGTTCATCGCCGCGATCACGAAGGGCGAGCCGACGCGGGTGCGCAGCACGCGGCCGTCGATGGCCGCTTCGATGCCGGAATTGGAGGTGACGGGTGTCGCGATCACGGTCGCGCCGAGGAAGAGGCTGGCGATGAGGCCGATCAGGTCGCCACGCATCGGCGTTCCGGTCTCGTCGGCCACAAGCGGCCGGTCGCCGTCGCCATCGGCGGAGATGATGGCATGCAGGCCATGCTGCACGGCCCAGCCTTGCAGGAGAGCCACGGTCTCGGGCGAGACGGCTTCCGTATCGACGGGAATGAAGCTCTCCGAGCGGCCGAGCGCCACGACATCGGCGCCGTAATGCGCGAGCACCTCGACGAAGAGGTCGCGTGCCACGGTGGAATGCTGGTAGACGCCGACGCGCAGGCCGGAAAGGCTTGCCTCCGGCAGCAGGGCGCGGTTGCGCGCGCCATAAAGCGCCATGGTCTCGGCGTGCAGATCCTGCGCCTTTTCCTGCCCGACATCGAAGACGGTGCCTTCGGCGCGGATCGCCTCGGCGGCGGCGGTGATCGCCGCCTCGTCTCCCTTGGCGATCTCGCCGTCCGGCCGGTAGAATTTGATGCCGTTGCGGTCGGCCGGGATGTGCGAGCCCGTCACCATCAGGCAGGCGGCCTTGCGGGAAAGCCCGAGCAGGGCGAGCGCCGGCGTGGGCAGCGTCCCGCAGTCGCGCGGCTCAAGCCCGGCCTTGCGCAGGGCGGCGATCGCGATGGCCGAAATGGCGGGGCTGGAGGCGCGGAAATCGCGCCCGATCAGGATATCGTCACCGGGCCTGGCCATGCCGGAGGCGAGCAGATGGCGGGCGAACGCGGTGGCGTAGAGCGCGGTCGCCGGCCCTTCGAGATCGACCGAGAGACCCCGAAGGCCGCTGGTTCCGAATTTCAGGCTCATGCAACACCTCTGCCTCTTGCGGATCGTTCGCGCCGCGATAAATCCTCTCTACAGGACGGGCGCGCGACCATGAATAAAACAAAATGCGTGAACGTAATGCAAAGCAGGGACGTGACAGGGAGAAATCCCGCCAAAGCTAGAGAGGATCACATGTCGAAGATCAAAAATCTCGTCTTCGGTTGCGTTATGGGCATCGCCTCCGCAATCGCGCCCATGGGAGCGGCCCAGGCCGTGCCGCTTGCCGTACCGCTGCAGGCCAAGAGCGACGTGCAGAAGGCGCAGATGGAAGTCTGCGTCGGTTATGGCTGTGAGCGCCCGCGCTACTACCGCCGCCATCATCGCCCGCATTACGGCTATGAGCGCCGCTACTATCGTCCGCGCTATGAACGGCCGCGCTACTATGGCGGCGGGCGCAACGCCCATGTGCGCTGGTGCATGAACCGCTACCGCACCTACGATCCCTACACCAACCGCTACCATGCTGGCGGCGGCGTCTATCGTATGTGCTATTCGCCCTATCGCTGATCGCGACCGGGCTGAAACAGGCGGCGGGCTTCGGCCCGCCGTTTTCGTTTCAGGATATATACTCAATCAGGTCGGCGTCTGGTCGGCCCGGTCGGTGTGACCGAGATCGCGGCCGGGCTCGATGATATCGCGCACCCGCTGCTTCAGTTCTTTCGGGCCCGGAAATCCACCATCGCGCTTGCGCTCCCAGACCACGGCGTCGTTGACGCGGATCTCGAAATTGCCGCCGGTGCCTGGAATGAGCGCCACTTCGCCGAGCGCATCGGAAAAGGTCGACAGCAGCTCCTGCGCCATCCAGCCGGCGCGCAGCAGCCAGTTGCACTGGGTGCAATAGAGAATGGAAATACGCGGCTTTTCCCCGGACATGGCAACCTCCTGATCGATCGCGAAAGCATATAGCAGCCGGTGTCGCTTGGCACGCCTCCGCACGCCGCCACCTCACGGAAATGTCAACTGAATTCATCAAGTATTGTCAGCGGACATCTTGTCGCAGCCCGATTCCTGGGGGAGACGTGTTGCACCGCAATAGGCTCACAGGAGACCCCATGACAGAGCTTGCCACCACCCGCCCGCGCCTCATCATCCCCTCGCTCGGCGGCCTCTATTCCAAGCTTTCGGAAAGTGCCGAGACGATCCTACGCGTCGCCGCGGGCCTGCTGCTCGTCACCCATGGCTACGGCAAGATCATCAATCCTTTCGGCGCGAGCGGCATGGTCGAAAGCCTCGGCTTCTATCCGGGCGCCTTCTGGTCGCCGCTGCTGTCGGCCACCGAATTCTTCGGCGGCATCCTGATCGCCATCGGCCTCTTCACCCGCCCGGCCTCCTTCGCCGCGATGATCGTGCTGGCCGTTACCGTTTACTTCCACGGCATCGTGCAGGGCGAAGGTCTCGGTGGCGCGGAGAAGTCGATCCTCTGGACGCTGATTTTCCTCTTCTTCGCGGTGCGCGGCGCCAACAGCCACTCGGTCGACGCGAAAATCGGACGTCAGTTCTGATCAGTCTCCTGCGGTTGCGGCGTCTGCCGCAGCCGCCCCCTGACGAGCTTTGTCAGCGCCTCGCCGTCATAGGGTTTCCGTGCGATCGGAACGATCTCGAAGCCTTCGACACCCCTGGCATGGATATCCGCAACCGTCGTGAACAGCAGCGGCACACGTGCCTCAATCAGCCGGTTGATGCGCGCGGTGATGCGCGTCGCGTCGAGCGGTACGTCGAGCAGGCAGAGATCGATCCCGGCAAGCGCGGTCGCGTCCCATTCGTCTAGCTGCTCCGGCCGGAGCAGGGTGACGTTGCAATCCAGCGCCGATTTGATCAGGTACTCGGCGTCCAGCGCGATCAGGAACTCACGTTCGGCGATGACGATGTGCGGTATAGAACGGTCCATGGTGCCGCACTCCAATCCATGTGCAAGCACCGGAATCACGGTGCCGTGGGGGCGGACATTGGACATCATCCCAAAAAGTGTCATTTAAAAAAGACATAGCGTCGTATAGTGGAACGAATGCGCGTCGTTCGCGTTTACGGGAGCCAGCCCTGTCCGGCTGGTCTCAATCGACAGACCCGGAGGCATGATGGCGAGCGGTACGGTGGGCACCCAGCAGACCCGATGGCGTACGCCCTGCCAGCAATGTCCTTTGCGCAGCCTCCCTGATTTTCGCGATTTCACACCGAAGGAACTGGATTTCGTCTCGCAGTTCAAGAGTGGTGAACTGTCGATCGAGCGGGGCGCGACGATCCTCGTCGAAGGCATGCACAGCGCCCATCTCTTCACGGTCCTGTCAGGCTGGGCCTTTCGCTACAAGCTCCTGCCGGACGGGCGCCGCCAGATCATGAACTATGTGCTGCCGGGCGATCTCATCGGCCTTCAAGGCAGTCTGATGGGTGAGATGGACCATTCCATCGAGGCGCTGACGCCGGTGACGCTCTGCGTCTTCGAGCGCTCCAAGCTGGAACGCCTGTTCGAGCGCCATGCCTCGCTGGCCTATGATCTCACCTGGATCGCCGCCGCCGAAGAACGGATTCTCGACGAGCACCTGCTGTCGATCGGCCGGCGCACGGCGCTGGAGCGCACGGCCTATCTCCTGTCCTTCATCCACCAGCGGGCGCATTCGTCCGGCGTTAATGGCGGGCGGCGGGTGATGCCGATCACCCAGCAGCACGTCGCCGATACGCTCGGCCTGTCGCTTGTCCATACCAACAAGACGTTGCGCAAGCTTGCCGACCGCAATCTGATGCGCTGGCAGGACAAGGGTTGCGAAATCCTCGATGCCGACGCGCTTCAGGCGCTCGCCGGCTGGGAAGGCTTGAAGCGCGGCCCGCGGCCTTTCATCTGACCGGGCGGATTATGCCACGTCCCAGTGCAGTGGGAACATCGGGTCGAACACCGTTACCGGCCCCGCCCCCGTCTCGATCTTCGCCGGGAAGGCAACCGGCTCCATTCGCTTGACGAGGCGGATCGTCTCCTCATTGGCCGGCAGGCCGTACCATTCCGGGCCGTTCAGCGAGGCGAAGGCTTCGAGCCTGTCGAGCGCGCCGTCCTCTTCGAACACATGGGCAAGGCAGCTCATCGTGTTGATCGAGGTGTAGATGCCGGCGCAGCCGCAGGCGCATTCCTTCAAGGGGTCGACATGCGGTGCGGAATCGGTGCCGAGGAAGAAGCGCCTGTCGCCGGAGGTGGCGGCGGCGCGCAGGGCGAGGCGATGCTCCTCGCGCTTGGCGACGGGCAGGCAGTAGTAATGCGGCTTGATGCCGCCGACGAGGATGGCGTTGCGGTTGATGATCAGGTGATGCGTGGTGATCGAGCCGGCGAGGTTGGCCTTCGACGCCTTGATGTAGTCTATGCCGTTCTTCGTCGTGACGTGCTCCATGGTCACGCGCAGCTCCGGCAGGCGCCGGCGCAGCGGGTCCAGCACGGTCTCGATGAACACGGCCTCGCGGTCGAAGATGTCAACCTCCGGCGTCGTCACCTCACCATGTACACAGAGCGTCAGGCCGATCTTCGCCATGCGCTCGAGCACCGGCATCGCCTTGTCCATGTCGCGCACGCCGCCATGCGAATTGGTCGTGGCACCTGCGGGATAGAGTTTCACCGCCCGGATCAGGCCGCTCTCGAAGCCGGCTTCCACGTCGTCGGGATTGGTGTGTTCGGTGAGGTAGAGCGTCATCAGCGGTTCGAACCGGTCGCCTTTGGGCAGGGCGGCGAGGATGCGGTCGCGATAGGCGCTGGCATCGGCTGATGTCACGACCGGCGGCACGAGGTTCGGCATGATGATGGCGCGGCCGAAATGGCGGCTGGTATCGCCGATCACGCCCTCCAGCATGGCGCCGTCGCGCAGGTGCAGATGCCAGTCGTCCGGCCGGCGGATGGTGAGTTCTGTGGTGGTGTTGGCCATGGGCGTCTCTCCCGTCTTTACGGTTGCGATAGCACCCGAAGAGACGCCGGACAATTGCTAGAAGAGATCGATATGCAGGTCGGCGGGCCGGGAATTTTCCAAGATGCGCTTTCCGTTCGGCAGATCGTTGCCGTAGAGCTTCCAGCCGATCTGGTCCTCGGGCAGCGCATAACCCATCCAGCGTTGGCGCAGCCGCTCCTCCAGAACGGAATAAGGCGGGCCGACGAAGATGGTGAAATCGAAAACGCCGTCGAGCGCATCCCAGGGCGCGTCCTTGAACAGCAGGTAATTGCCCTCGGCCAGCACGAAGCGGGTTTCGACGGGAATGGCGCGGGCGGCATTGATGGCAAGTTCGCGCGAGCGGTCGAAGACCGGCACCAACACCTCGCCCTCGGCACGCTTCAAGGCCTTCACGATATCGACGAAGCCACGCCCGTCGAAACTCTCCGGTACGCCCTTGCGCGGCAAAAGCCCACGCTCGGCGAGAATGCCGTTGTCCATGTGAAAGCCATCCATCGGCAGGATTTCGGCGCTCTCGCCGCGCGCGAGAAGGCCGTCGCGCAGGGC